>CAZBRN010000028.1:0-11252 GCA_964494545.1 uncultured Candidatus Saccharibacteria bacterium
CTGCTTATGCGAACGTAGTATCATATAGATATGTTATCGCTTGGAAAAAAATCTTCTAAAAAAATCGGAACCGTCAGTATATTGACGGAAGTGCCTAAAGTTGCAAAAAAGCCTGGGAGTGAATTTTATAACATTCAGCATGAAATTGAGGACGCCACTCCGCCACCTACTCTCGATAAATCTAAGTTCATTGAGCCGCTGTATTACTTAGCCGCCGGTATCATCATTATTTTTGCAGGAACTTTGGAGGCTTCGGTCACTGTCTACTTTACGTGGTTGGGGCTTGCTGCGATATTCGCCGGAATTATCCGCTTTAGCCATGCACTTCTCTACTGGCTTTCAGCACACGAAAAATATATTCGCCACAAATAGGTTTTCTATTCTTCTGGTTTGACGAAAACGCTCATAGTGAGTGCTTCAAATGGTTTGGAATCGTTTTGACACCACCATGTACTGGCGTGTGCTGCGGTAGCAACCCGCCACGAATCTTCAATATTTTGGGGTGAGTACGTGGAACTGACTCTACCGCCGAGCGCTACAAAAATGGTGTCGAGATGTCGGATTACAAGCCCTGCGCGGTATTGCTGCGTGAATGCATGGAGCCAGTCCACCATATGGAGCATGTCCATTTTGAAGGTGATAGCTTGCGTGAAGTGTAACTCCGTCACCAGGCGTTGAAGCTGGGCAACAGTGAGCACTAATACCGTATCCTCTCTATTCAGAACAGTGGTTGGCGCAGCATAAAAATAATCAATCGCGTCTTTGGTGATAACGAGTTTACGTGAATATTTTTTAGAAAATGATTCCATAGCAATTGCTGTTTCGCTATTGCGCCCAAGATCCCCGGCAAGTAGCACGACGTCTGCCCACTGTGAGTGGTCCAACATTTCAGCCAGTGCCCTGCTGGCAAAGCTGCCGATTGGAGTACTGGGTGCATATTCTAGTTCGAGGCTAGTTCCATGAAAATTGAGAAGTTGGCGGCGAATGTGATCTGGCAAAAGTACACGAGTGGTGCCGATGCCAGCTTTCTCAGCTTCCGTATAGGCGGTAGCTGGAGCTGAAAATCCATGGGCGTTCCCACCAATGATAAGTAGTTTACCAGCCTGCATTTTATTCTCGGGTCGACTCCACAATAAATCTGGAAACAACGGTTCAGTAAATTGTTTTTGCCAGAAGTCTTTCATATTATTGCTCGATTACGATGTAATCGCCTTCTTCTAATGCATGAACAGTTAACGACGTGTTTCCGTAGCCCTCTAGCTCTTTTTTGGCAGCATCCCAGTCTATAGGACCACGAGGGTCGTCGCTGCCGTACGTACCTTTAAAGTGCGCTAAAAACTTAATTGGTATTATCCCAGTCCCGTCCATGCATTTTCGCCAGTCGCATGTCCAGAACTGTTTAACGAGTGCGTGTGAACTTGCCGAGTTCCCGGATACGATTTTACCTTCCCAGATTTTAGGAATGTCAAATTGCCTTAACCAATATTGGATAAGATTATCGTCACCTCCGAGCATGTATATTATGTCTGCCCATTTACAGTCATCCTCGAATGTAGAGGGCATTGCTAAACGGTACGTTGCATTCGCTGTTGTATCTTCTTCAATCGACTGACAGCTCATTGGATACTTCTCTTCCCAATTTTCTCGAGGTTGTGCGAAGAAACATATAAGTACGTTTGGTTTTTTTGTTCCTGCAAAAACTTCCTGATGAAATTTTTTACGTTTGGCTGGGTGATTCCTGATGCCACCAGATTGCAGGATATATTTTGTGGCCATTACGTATTCTCGATTTCTATACTTACTGGGCAGTGATCAGAGCCCATGACATCTGGATGGATTGCGGCAGTTTTGAGTGAACTTTTTAAGGACTTCGATGCAAGCCAGTAATCTATCCGCCAGCCTACATTTCGGGCACGAGCGTTTGCCCAATGTGTCCACCAGGAGTAAGCGTCTTTTTGGTCGGGGTGCAGCGTCCGGAAGGTATCTATAAGGCCAGCATTCACAAAATTCTGGAATCCTTCTCGCTCCTCGTTGGTATAGCCGTGCTTACCAACGTTGGATTTTGGATTGGCAAGATCGAGTTCGCCGTGTGCAACGTTTAAGTCTCCACAGAATAGCACCGGTTTCGATCCCTCAAGCTGTTTGATATATGCCAAAAATGCAGGGTCCCAATACTTATGTCTAAGTTCGAGACGGCTGAGATCGCCTTTGCTGTTTGGTGTATAGACGGTCACTACCCAAAAAGTTTCAAATTCGGCGGCCATCACCCTGCCCTCGTCATTCGGGTTACCATATGTATCTCCGGTGACGTTATATTTAGTAATGATCTCTTCAGGTAATCCATTGACCACGTTGAGAGGTTTTACCTTGCTGAAAATGGCTGTGCCGGAGTAGCCTTTTTTGACGGCGCTATTCCAATATTCGTAATAGTTCGGTAGGTCAATCTCAACTTGGTCTAGCTGGGCTTTGGTTTCCTGTAAACAAATAATGTCAGGGTTATGCTCGGCAAGGAACTTTTGAAATGCTCCCTTGTTTAGTACTGCCCGAATACCATTGACGTTCCAAGAATATAGTTTCATATAATTCAAGTATAGCTTGCAAACCTCGAGTCTGCTAGACTGGTATCCAATGAGTAAAAAATACAGTCGTATTCTACTAAAACTATCTGGTGAACAATTGTCTGGGAAATTCGATAGCGGTATCGATCCTGAGCTTGTGTCATGGATAGCCGAAGAGGTTAAAAAAGTTGTTGAAACAGGCTGCCAAGTAATCGTAATGGTTGGTGGTGGCAATTTCGTTCGTGGTGCACAAATTGCCGGGCATGGCATTCAGCGAGTTACGGGCGATCATATGGGTATGCTTGCAACTATGATCAACGCCCTAGCACTCACTGATATTTTTGAAGCACATCAGGTGGAAACTCGATGTTTGAGTAGTATTTATGCCGAACAAGTTGCCGAGCCATTTGTATTTCGTCTTGCTAATAAGCAATTGCAAAAGAACCGTGTAGTTATTGTCGCTGGTGGCATAGGCCGACCATATTTAACTACAGACACTGCAGCAGTAAGCTTGGCGCTAGAACTTGACTGCAATGTGGTGCTCAAGGCTACCAAAGTAGATGGTGTTTACACCAAAGATCCTGCAAAGCATAAAGGTGCTGAACGACTCGAGACTATGAGCTTCCAAGAAGCTGTCGAAAATAAGCACATATCAATTATGGACAAGGCTGCACTTGGGCTGGCAATGGAACATGCAATGCCAATCACCGTTTTTGATGCCATGATCGAAGACAATCTGCTGCGCGTGGCTAATGGCGATAAAGTCGGCACACTTATTTCTTAGTGTAGTTTTTCATTCTTTAAAGAGAAACAGCCACGACCTTTCAGGACGTGACTGCCTCTCCTTGGCGGAGGGAGAGGGATTTGAACCCTCGATACCCTTGCGGATATACCACCTTTCCAAGATGGCGCACTAGGCCACTATGCGACCCCTCCATGGATGAATAACCTGTTAATTATACCCAATTATTGCCTTTTATGCCCTATTTTACGGGTTAGACTTTTTTACTACATTACTTTCTTGCGAGTAAGGCGAATTCAAGCGTAAGATAGAAGCAAGTATCACCAATACTAAAAGTAACGATAGCCTCACACATGCCACTCATATCTATAAAAGACGTCAGTAAACTGTACGGCTTCGGCGACGCCACTACCGTAGCGCTCGACGAGGTCAACTTAGACGTGGAAGCCGGCGAATTCGTGGCTATCATGGGTCCAAGTGGTTCTGGAAAGTCCACGCTCATGAATATTATTGGTCTTCTCGACCGTCCGACTCACGGGGGCTATTCGCTCAGTAATCGATCGGTTGAAAAACTTCGTCCCAACCAGCGTGCCAAAATGCGCCGAGACAAAATTGGCTATGTCTTTCAGTCGTTCAATCTCCTACCCAAGTTAACTGTTATTGATAATGTTTCCCTTCCGTTATTGTACAAAGGCGTATCGCCAGTCAAACGACTACGCAGGGCGGCTGACGTGCTTGACCGCGTTGGGCTTTCTGATCGTCAATACTTTTTGCCGAAAGCGCTCAGTGGTGGTCAGATTCAACGGGTAGCTATAGCTCGCGCACTTGTTTGTGATCCGCAGATTATTATTGCCGATGAACCTACAGGAAACCTCGATAGTACAGCTAGCCTAATCATTATGGAGCTATTAAGCGAACTTCACCGCACGGGCAATACAATCTTAATGGTCACCCATAACCCCGAGCTCACTCGTTATGCTGACCGGGTGGTATACATGCATGATGGAAGTATTGTCCACGATCAGCGGACTCCACTGGGCGAAGTGCCTGCGATGGCTAAAAAAGCTATGTACTTGTTCCCGCGAAAATCAGAAGAAGATGATTTGATTGGTGTTTCCACTATGATGAATTTCCGGCCAGAAAAAGCAGACCTAAAACCGAAGAAGCGCCGGTCTTCCAAATCCACTAAGAAGCCTCGTACAACGACTCGCAGAAAGAAGGCGCCAAATGCATAGCGGTAACTTCAAACTAGCATTCAAGACACTCCGGTCGTCCAAGTGGCAAAGTACTCTCACAATGTTCGGAATTATTATCGGTATCGTTTCAGTGATCACCACGGTGAGCCTTGGCGAAGGAATCAAGCACCAAGTACTCGGAGAGATTAACCATTTGGGCAGTGACCTTATTACCGTCAGGGCTGGGCGTGGTGTAGTTCGTGACGATGCTGGTGCAATCACCAAAATTAATCCTGAGTTTATGTATGGCTTTGGCTCTGGAAGTTTGAGCGACCAAGATGTTGCTATTATCCAAGGATCAAAATTAATCAAAGAGTCTTCACCGATTCGGTTGTATTCAGGAAGCGCCAAAGTAGACAACCGAGAATACCCCGATGGATTTATTCTTGGCTCTAGCCCTGCTCTGCCAAAACTGCTCCAACAAAAAGTAGAATTTGGAAACTATTTTTCAGAAGCCGAAGACAACCGTCTTGTGGCGGTTATTGGAAAGAGAGTAGCTGAACAGTTATTCCGAGAAAACATCCCCGTTGGTCAAACATTCTCACTTCGCGGTCAAGATTTTATTGTTCGAGGTGTGTTTGAGGAATTTAAGCCCGGACTCCTTGGCCAAGGCATCGATCTCAACAAAGCAATTTTCGTACCAAATGCGAGTATCAAAGAAGTTGTTGGAACTGCAGCCCCAGTGGTTCGTGTATTGGCTCGACCGAAATCAGTAGCGGAGTCAAGCAACGCCGCCATTGCTATCAGTAAAGAACTTCGAACATCGCATGGCGGACAAAATGATATTACCGTACTGCGGCAAAGTGAGAACCTAGAGGTCACCGGCGGGGTGCTTGATATCCTCACTGGATTTATCGCTGCAATTGCCGGCATTTCCTTGCTCGTTGGTGGCATCGGCATCATGAACATCATGCTTGTATCGGTGAGCGAACGAACCTATGAAATCGGTATTCGCAAAGCTGTTGGTGCTACCAATCGCCAAATTCGGAGTCAGTTCATGGCGGAAGCTATCATGCTGAGTGCAGTCGGTGGAATTTTGGGAATTAGCATTTCATTCGCATTGAATTTCATAATTCGCGTATCGACCAATCTTAGCCCAATAATTACCTGGCCTGTTGTTGCGATCGCCTTCAGTGTAGCCTTTGGCGTGGGTGTTGTCTTCGGCACCATTCCTGCCGTAAAAGCTGCTCGAAAAGACCCGATCGATGCTCTTCGCATCGGCAACTAGTTCTCGACAATATACTCCTCTGCGTAACTAGTTAATAGCTATATGGTTGAGCGAAATGTTGCACGATTATGATTGTATCTTTTGGCTTACCTGCGCTCGGTTCACCAATATAATCTTTTGCGGAGCATACACCAAATCCAACTTCCCTAAACAGAGGCTCAACAATGTTTTCTTTGTGTTTGGGGCTTTTCATCCACCCAACCATAGTGTCTTTGCTCGTTGTGTAGCCGTACGCAAGGTTTTCGCCTGCTCGGTTATAACTGTAGCCGGTTTGTGTTATGAAAATCCACGGTAATTGCCCATCCGGCGTGTTGTGAGACCAGTAGTTCCGTGTCGCCATATCATTACATTTAGCGAGTGCTGATTGATTAAGTAAACTATTTTCAGTAACAGGAATAAGCCCAATGTTAGTACGCTCTATATTCGTAAGGTTGACTAGTTCACTTACTGGATAATCTGCTGGCGTAGGTGCAGATTTTATAATTGGTTTCGCGACTGGCGCAGGACTTGTCTCTTGAACAACTGGCTGGGTTTCAGGTCGATAATCTTGATATTTCAAAGTAATTGCCGTGATGAGCAAAATCCCAAAAAATATATTTAACCACAATTTCTTATGTGTCATAATTACAGTATAAACAAAACAAATATAAACCTTACATTCTAAGATCCAAGCGCTTCGTTTCTGCTAGTTGAGGATGATGGTGGCAAGGCCGAGGAACGCCATGAAGCCGAGGATATCGGTGGCTGTAGTGATGAAAATGGTGGCCGATGTCGCTGGGTCTTTGCCGAGCTTTTTCATGATGAGTGGAACCATGGTTCCAAATAATCCAGCGACCAGCAAGTTGATGATCATAGCAAAACCTAGGACGATGGCAATCTTGACATCATGATTGACGAAGATGACAACAGCGGCCACGATAACCCCATTGATGAGCCCGTTTACCAGGCTGGCTCCGAGTTCGTTCTTGAGCGTTCCCCAGGCGTTCTTGAGCTCGATTTGGCGGAGTGAAATACCTCGCACCTGCACAGCCAATGTTTGTGTGGCAGCGTTTCCACCCATGCCCGCGACGATCGGCATGTAAACTGCCAGAAGCACGTATTTGCTAATTGTTTTATCAAATAAACTAACGGTGAACGATGCCAAGAATGCAGTACCGAGGTTGATAATCAGCCAACGATAACGGTTTTTTACTTTGCTCTTTGCGGAGTCAGTGACGCTTTCTTCTTGGCGGATACCAGCAAAGTTATACAGTGACGATGCTTGGTCGGATTGAATGATCTGTAAAATATCGTCGGAATAAATGATTCCAACTACTTCGCCGCTATCGTTGAGCACGGCAACTTTGCTATGCGGATGGCGTTGGAAGAGATCGATAACTTCGCGGTGACGGGCAGCATAGGAAATGCTTGGCATTCGTTTGACGAACTTACCGATGAGTTCACTTTTAGCTGCTAGTCCAAGCGTGTGCCCGGGCAAGAATCCTGACAGTCGGTTATCCGTGAGAGCTAGGATGACTGGCGGTCGGCCCGTTTGTTTTTCATGGTTCATGAATTTTTTAGCAACAGATTCGATGTTGTCGGATACATCTGCTTGAATGTAATCGAGGGTCATTAGACCGGCAGCAGTATCGGGGTCGAACGCAAGCAGTGTAGAAAGTGAATCTTTAAGTTCTTGGCTGAGAAGAGCCAATACTTTTTCTCGCTTGTTCTTGGTGATTGACTGCAACATGTCGGTAGCTTCATCTGGGTCAAGCGATTGCAAAATGGTGACGAGCTCTTCTTCGGGCGCCTTCATAAGTAATTCGCGACGGACGCTCTTGGTAACGGTCCGGAGCATGTCTACGCGCTTATCGGAGTCTAGGCTTAGAAATAGAGTAGTCCGATTGTCTTTGCGGAATAGGATGTCTGCTAGTGCCACGGGACTTAAGTTGAGTGTGGGCAGTTGTTTTCTGAATTTCATTTTTGTATCCTCAATGTTTCACGATATTACGAAAATGCTTACAAGATACAGTATAGTGGAATACGAATGGATTTTATATATATCGTATTTTTCGTCGGCTCGCTTGGGTTTATGGTTGCCAGTATCTCTGGTGCGCCGTGGGTCCCTGCTCGATCGTATGACATTAAAGACATCCTGGATGATGCCAAAATATCTAACGGTGATGTTTTTTTGGAGCTGGGTTGTGGCGATGGCCGGTTGGTTCGTGCCGCTGTCGAGCGTGGTGCAATTGCAACAGGTTATGAGCTAAATCCGATCATGTGGTTATTGGCATGGGTACTAAGTATCCGTACACCCAATGCTCATATCCGGCTAGCTAACTTATGGAACATTGATTTATCAAAAGCAGACGTGGTGCTGGCGTTTTTAGTCCCTCGAACAATGCGTCGACTTGAGATTAAGGTAGAAAAAGAAATGAAAAAAGGCTCGCTGCTCATTTCTTATATTTTCCCTTTGCCGTTTCGAAAAAACGGTAAAAAACATAAAAGTTGGCATATCTACAATTTCTAAAAGAGCGCTTTAAAGAAAGTAGTTATAACCGCTGCTGCTGTGGCAATAATCCCAAGGCCAACTGAACCCAAGATAACGCCGAGCACAAATAAAATACTGTCTTCTAATATGATTGCGAGCGAAATAACTACTGCCCCCATGGCTGGGACGGTATCGAGCCCCGAGAATGGTGGCGACACAAAGCAGCCAATGGCCAGCAGTAAAATGCATAATCCGGCGAATGATTTAAATACTTGATTATGGAAAATAGCTTTATTTCTAGGTCGTGATATTTTCTCTAAGGTTCGGATGCGGTTAATCATAAACGGCAGAGCTTTTTTAAGAAAGCCAGAACCGAGCGGTCGTTTGAGGATTGATTTAGGCAACCAAAAACTCTTTCGTCCGAAAATCATTTGGAGTGATACTAACCAGACTGCTGGAAGCAATACAAAGTGTGTTATACCCCCGGTAGGGATCGGAAGCGAGGGTATGAACATAAAGACGAGAAATAGAATTCCAAAGCTTTTACTTCCAAAAAATTTCAACAAATCACCAATATTTTTTTCTTGGTTTGCATTGAGCCACTCCTCAAAAGTATCGCTAAAGTGTTTACGAGCCATACCACCAGTTTAACAGGTTCGTTAGCCGGGCAAGCCAAAACCACGTATACTTAACTGAGTAGATACGAAACAGAACAAGGAAATAAACATGTCACGAATTTTTTATAGCACAGCAAAAGCACCAAAACTGCAAGAAATTCCATCGGTCGTGGATGGAGCGTGGCTTCATATGGAAGCACCTACTGAAGCTGAACTGGAACTTCTCGCTGAAAAACAAGGTCTGGATATAGATTTGCTTCGTGACGGTGTGGACCCCAACGAATCTCCTCGTATCGAGCGTGACGGCGATGCGGTGTATATCTTCACCCGATTTTGCTTGCCGGAAGTCGAGAAAATGACCACCGCTCCCCTACTCATCATGTATGGCAAAGGGATAGTTCTTACTATTTGTCAGCATCCGTTTACGAACTTGGAACAAGTAATTAGCGGCCCTGACGAGATCATCACTAGCAAACGCGCTCAGTTGGTTCTAGAAATACTTAATGCTGTGAACAGTGGCTATAAGCGACGTATCAATCGGGTCAGCCGTCGAATCTGGCAAACGCGTGCGCAGCTCGATAAAGCTCAGATCGCCAACGAAGATTTCATCGCCTTTATCGATATCGAAGAAGATCTCAATGACTTCTTGCTGGTACTTGAGCCAATGGCTGCTGTACTTAACTCGCTGATGAATGGCCGATTTATGCGCTTATATGAAGAAGACAAAGACCTCATCGAAGATTTATCACTCGGCAACCAGGAGCTCACTCAGCTGGCGCAATCACGCCTGTCCACCCTGCGAAATATTCGCGAAGCATATAGTACTATCACGGCAAATAACCTCAACAAAGTCTTCAAATTAATGACCAGTATTACTATCCTGATGGGCATCTTCACCCTCATCACGGGTGTGTATAGTATGAACATTAGCCTCCCTGCAGCTCACAACCCGAATGCATTCTGGATTATCCTTGGCATCACCACACTTTTCATCGGTTTTGCGGCTTCGTTCTTCAAGCGAAATCGCTGGTTCTAAACGGCAGTATATCCTCAGGGATAATTCAGTATTTACCGGTATAATACAGATATGAAACTATTGGTCGTTGAGGATGAGCCGAAACTCGGGCGTGCTATCAAGCGAGGTCTTGAGCAAGACGGCTATGCCGTCGATCTTCTCGCTACAGCCGAAGATGGTTTAGCGTATGCCGAAACAGAAACCTATGATGTAATCATCTTAGATCGAATGCTCCCTGGCGGTGCCGACGGGCTTGATATTTGCAAAGCACTGCGCAAAAACGGTAATACTACCCCTACCCTCATGTTGACGGCTCGTGGCGAAATCGAAGACCGCGTCACCGGACTCGATAGTGGCGCCGACGATTATTTAGTCAAACCATTCGATTTCGATGAACTCCTCGCCCGCGTTCGAGCATTGTCTCGACGTCCGTCCGAAGCAGTCGCCCTGGAAGTGGTCGCAGGACCAATCAAGATCGATACAGCACTTAAGCGCGTCAGCGTTCGTGGTAGAGATGTCCATTTGAGTAAAAAAGAATATGCTCTTTTGGAGTACTTGGCGCATCATCCAAAACAAATTAGCAGCAAAGATCAGCTTATTGAACACATCTGGAATTTCGATGCCGACGTATTACAAAATACGGTCGAAGTTTTCATCCGTGGCATTCGAACTAAAATCGATGACCCCAAACGCGATTCTTTAATCGAAACTGTTCGAGGTTTTGGCTACCGACTGAGAGTTGGAAAATAACTATGTTTCGCTCCGCAGTACTTAAACTAACCGCCTGGTATGTAGGGGCGCTTTGCTTGGTTTGTCTGGTTTTTAGTTTGCCTTTGTACAACGTTGCGAGCACTCGCCTTCGGCGAGGTGCCGAGCGTCAAACCGAGGTGGTTCGACAATTACCTGAGAAATTTATCCCGAATTCAATTGTGCCAATGCTCGAGCGACAACGCGAGCGCCAGCTCGACGATGATCGTCACGAACTACTCAACAACTTTATACTTACCAACGTGATGATTATTGGCGCAGGTGCTATCGCTAGCTATTTGTTCGCACGTCGCACCCTGCGCCCACTTGAGCAAGCACATGCAGCCCAAGCCAAGTTTACGGCTAATGCCAGTCACGAACTTCGTACGCCGCTTGCAGTCATGCAAACCGAGATCGATGTAGCGCTGCGAAACAAAAACATGTCTATTGCAGACGCCCGAGAGATTCTTGCCAGCAACTTAGAAGAAGTCGAACGCTTGCGGACGTTGAGTGATAGGCTTCTAAGTCTTACTCGATCGACCGGTGAACTCAAGCGTAAATCAATTAAGCTCGATGCTGTGATTCAAGGCGAATTGAAGCGACTCACCAAACGACACAAACAGCCGATCAAATCCGATAT
>CAZBRN010000029.1:0-10646 GCA_964494545.1 uncultured Candidatus Saccharibacteria bacterium
ACTCTAAGCCTTTGGCCTTGTGGACGGTTAGTAATTCTACGGCGTTTTCTCCGCTTACAAATATAGTTTCGTCGGCAATTATCTCTTTGCTTTCGATGGCCAATTGTACAAATCGAACATAATCGTCCAGTGTCCCGGTGTCGGTGTGCGCAAATACATGAACCATAGATTGTAAAAGCCTGAGTGCAGAAAGCGCATGAATGTAGTCGCTATTTTTTTGCTTTGATGCGTCGAAGTAAAACTCTCGAATCGGGCTGGTGTATGAGTCGCCCGAACGCAAACCAAGGATGTATTCGATTGTGACACTCAGTGGTTCGGTTTCTGATATCTGAGCCAGCCACAACAACCATTCCGCGAGCGGCGTGAGAGTATCGTCATGCTGATTGATCATGTAATCTAACCAGCTACCGCCTCGTCGATTGGCGAGAGCCATATCCCATAACGTTTTTGGCGGTATGCTCCATACAGGAGAACGGAGCGATTGAGAAAGCAACATGCTTACTTTTTGTTGGTCACCGTGTTTGATGGCAACTAATATGGCGCATACGGCGTGTACCTGGCGGACCAATTCATGTTCGAGAATATTGCTTTGTTTTTCGTAATGGATTGGGACATTTCGTTGCATCAGAAGAAATGAAAGTCGTTGAAGACTGGCATGATCTCGGGCAAGAACGGCCACATCATGAATCCCTTTTTTGTAATCAGATTCTATTCTGTCTGCAACATCACTCAGTTCAAATTCTTCGTTTGCGTAACTCAGGTGTTTAATCTCACCAGCATCATTTGGTGGGTTACGAGCAATCAAATCTTTCGTAATATCGGGTTCCCGTAATACAAGCCGATCCGTTGCTTGTTCGATGATGGTAGTAGCCGCATTCAATACGTCTTGGCTTGACCGGTAATTATCGGTAAGAACAATTAACTTTGTCGTTGGGTATGATGACCGGAACGAGAGCATGTTGTTGAGCTCGGCACCGTTGAATTTATAAATCGATTGATCATCATCTCCCACCGCCATGATATTTGGCTTTCCGCCATTAGCGTGATGATCAGCGATGAGATGTGCTAGTTGAAGTTGGGCAGCATTGGTGTCTTGGAATTCATCGACAAGCACGTATTGAAATCGTTCCTGTGCATCAGCCCGCATATCGGCATGGTCGCGTAGTTGGGTAATAACTTCGATGATCATATCGGAATAATCATAATACCCGCGCTGGTGTAGCTGATCGCGATAGGCAGCATAGACGTCGGCAAGGCTGAGCCACCATTCGTTCCGTTCGCGTTCTTTATACATCCCTTTTTCGCCTTCTACTGTTTGAACAAAACGAAGTTTCCATTTGCCTGTCTGTTTCGTCTTGCCCGTACCGTCGTCTTGAGCGATCGCATGAGCCAAGGATTTTTTAATGATAACTCCAAGATCTTGCAGTGGTGATAGGCTGGCTACAATCCCTTGGTTTGGCAAGGCTTCAATTCTGTTTGTCAGTTCGCCCAATTTTTTTGCACTCAGACTTTGACTTAAGATTTCGACCATCTGTGGCTCAATTACATCAAGGTATGCGAGGTTTGCAGTAATTATCGCTTTTAATTGTGAAGGTGTGAGGCCAGCCTCTTTGACATGTTTTAAGGCGTTTCGTACATCTTTGCCTGCCGTGAATGCTCCGGCAAATTTCAATGCTAGCGGATTACTCAGTGGAAGTTTACCAAGGATATCTTGGATGATTTCGATCTGAGCGGCATCGGGTGCACTGGTAAGTTTTGCCCCATTCCAAAAATAGTCTGGATACATATTCATCAGCTCTGCCGAGAAACTATGGAATGTTCGAACCATCACATTACGTGCACTGCCGCCAGTAAGCGCTATTAATCTCTCACGCATATTGACAGCAGCTTTATTAGTGAATGTTAGACACAGGATACTTCCTGGATCGGTATCAGTTAGTCTGAGTATGTTGGCAACACGCATACTAAGAAGCTGTGTCTTACCCGTTCCTGGTCCTGCAACTACGAGCACCGGCCCATCGATAGCATCAACTGCACTTCGTTGCGCATCATTTAACTGCTTATACGATTTTTCGAATATCCCCATATACTACTAGTTTACCTGGTTTTCATTCCTCTCGCGAATCAGTCTGATCAACCGTATTTGATGCTTGTGCTAAGTACAGGGTTATCCGGTATTATGAAATGTAATGAGCCTACATATTGATAATGGATTTAGACCGTGTCTTAGGCCAGACCTATTTCGTCGAAAAAGATATGGCATAGATATTGTTGAGAGTCGTTACGGTTACAATCTTTTGGATGTTCTTGATATACCAAAGCAAGGAACACCCGGATATTGTTTAGACACCCACCGGGCAGCCTATTGGAAGGGATCGGCCAACCCTGTCACCCAAGAAGCACCCATCCTGGCAGTTATCGTGGCTCGGGAGCAACGGTTACGAGACAATGCAACATGGTCATTTGGAGTCGTCGACGAACTAAGCCTTAGCAACCTCGATCCTGCGGTACGGTGTATAGAAGCAGCTGAATATAGTGCACCGGACCTACTTTTGGCGCTAGAAGCGCTCAAGCATTTTGTTGGCCGAACCATGGTATCTTAACCGATTAGAATTGATCTTCAAGAATCAATGCTTGCAGACGATGTAATTCAGGATTATGCTTGAGATATAAATTAAGGAGGAGTGACCATGGGTCCACTAAAACAATTAGAAGAAACATTAAAACCGGTATTCACCGAAAAGGCACCATTTCAACTACCAGAAAATGCTAAAAAATGGATTGTAGGATACGGACCAATCATCGGAGCAGTACTAGGTGTGCTCGGTATAATCGCATCGTTGTCGCTTTGGAGCGCTGCACACGCAGTCAACAACCTCGTTGATTACTCAAATGCTTTGTCCAAAGCCTATGGCACCGGTGAGACCGTACAAAATCTCGGTATATTCTTTTACCTATCGTTTGTCGCGTTGATTGTTACCTCAGTTATCTCAATCGTTGCGTATCCAGGCCTCAAAGCTAAATCTAAAGCTCGTGGATGGGATCTACTATTTTTGAGCGCAATTATTAGTCTCGTATATGGAGTTCTCGATGCTGCATATAGTTTTGCTGTCATGAGCCTCCTATCACGACTCGTCGGGTCGGCTATTGGCTTGTATGTTTTGTTCCAAATTCGAAGTTACTACACGGGTGCTAAAAATGTTGCATCTGAAAAGCCAGCAGCGACAACAAAAACAACTAAAAAATAAATACCCACATAATTACGCAGCCTTCTTGATTAATCAAGGAGGCTGTTTTTATAAATACTTTTTATAAAATGATACGACGTTCGTTTGGATTTCGTTAGTAGTTGGAGCTATGGTGTCACCTTTTACAAGGTCGAGCCCGTGACCTGCATTTTTGACGATGATAAGACTGCTTGTTACACCAGATGTCTGCAAAGCACTGAGTAGTTCCTGGGATTGACTCAATGGAACAAGCGTATCGCTATCGCCGTGTATGATGAGCATCGGTGGGTCAGATGGATCGATATAGTTTGTTGGGCTAGCTGCGGTTGCAGTGTACGCCCCAAGGAATGTAGGTAGGGCTTTCGCGAGAATCGAACTCCCAGCAGTTAAGCTTACGAGATCGGCAGGCCCAAACAGGTCGACCACGGCTGACACCTTGTCAGACACAGAGGTATTTTCATCATTAGTAAAATCTTGAATATTTTGACTGAGGCCAGCCAGAGCACTCAAGTGGCCGCCCGCGCTTTCGCCAAGTAATCCGATTTTTTCGGAATTGACAGAATATTGCGCAGCGTTCGCACGCATAAAGCGAATAGCGCACTTTACATCTTGAATTTGTGCTGGAAATTTATAATCAGGAGCAAGCCGGTAATTGATGCTTGCCACAGAAAGGCCTTTATCAGTTAGAGCCGTAATGACGGGCATCATATTGTCATCGCTTTTTGATCCACCTACCCAACTACCGCCGTGAACATGGATTATTAGAGGATGAAGTTTGTTACCGTCTTGCGGTGTGTATATATCGAGTAGTTGCGGAACTCCGCCCGGCGAGCAATACGTAATATCCTTCTGAACGTTGAAGTTTGGCGTTACTTTTGCATTGATCGTGGAAAATGCTTTGTCGTATCTGTTTTTAGCAAAGAGCACTCCACCTCCGGCAATTAGTAAAATAATCACAACTAATATCAGTAGTTTTTTCTTCATGTATAACGTATCGTATCACAATAACCCCTGGTAATGATTGTAAGATACTTGATTTTAGGTTAAAATTGTTCAGTTATATCGATTAATTTCTACATAACTTTATTAGGGCGTCGCCAAGTGGTAAGGCACCAGTTTTTGGTACTGGCATTCGGGGGTTCGAATCCCTCCGCCCTAGCCATATAGTATTTTACGTTTTCAATCTGTAATAAAGTTCAATTATTTTATTTAGCTTGCGATGTTTCGTTAATTTTGCAAGTTTCTCTCTGTTAAAATAGTTTGAATCCTATATCCCCTATATTGAAATCTCAGAATCTTTTGTTTAATAAACACAACGATAGGCAATAAATAATTCGTTACTTAAAATACCATTATTGAAATTTGATATACTCTAACCATGACAAAAAACGACTACGACATACGATATTCTGCCGAAGTAGCGGTCTTGCTCGCGGAACTAATGTGCAGGGCACTAGAAGATCAAGATGAAGAGCTGGCAACAACCGTAGAAGAAATTGGCTATAACCTAGGGCTGCTAAAAATTTTCAAGAAGGGGGTCGAGCTCCCATTTCAGACCGATAGCATGACTGAAGCACTTTTCAGTGACTATATCTACGAAGCGAAATCAGGTGCTAAAAAAGCAAGCGATTTCATGATGTATATACCAGGATTTGCAAACGGAGGTCCTGGAGTTGATAAAAAAGGTATGCCAGATGTCGTCCTACTTGAACATGAGATTAATCAGCTCAGAGGCATCGTGTCTGAGAAAGTTGCAAAAGAAACAAAAGAGCATAACGATAAGATTACCGCTGTGATGAAACGTGATAACTCGAAATGGCGAGAAAAGAATAATAGTAGCTAACTATACATATTCGTTCTTGATTACCAGCGAACTGTCAATTAATGCGAAGTGGGTATAGCGCGATCGTGTATACTCGGAGCATAGAGGCTTGTGTCTTAAGCAGTTTGCGAGAGGACAGAAGCCTCTTTATTGTGTGTTACGTCTATATTCACGTCGAGCAATTAAGATAATTGTCAGTGTTCCTAATAATGCAAGTGCTGCAAGAAGAATATACCAAGGTTTTGGTATGCCATTTGCAAAGAAGTATAAGCCGATAAACATGTGCACTACTAGCAACACGCAGGTTACAAATGCAAAAGTGAATGGAATAGATAATAATGCTGCTTTAGTGTTTTCCTTCATTTAAGATCACATCTATAAGCGTCGGGAACTCTACCGAACCAAGACTTCCGAGCGTAAAATGCCCTTTATTTGTATATTCACGATAATTTATTTTCTTAGCTTTTTCTTTTAGTATTTCAACTGTCTTTACTACACTTGGCTCATCGTCGCTTGAGATAAAGACTGTAGTACCCGAAGTGCGCGACGGAAAATCAGAATCTATTTCAAAATCAAAGAAATCTGCAGTATCTGATACGGAATAGTTTAACGGGTTAGTCCATGGCGCAACTAGTATTACTTTTCCGACTTTTATATCTTTATGTTCGCTTAACCATCGAATTAAGAAACCTCCGCCACAACTGTGCCCAACTAATATAGTTTCAGGAGTAATATCAAATCTCTCAAACTCTTTCTTCCATTCTTCATATCGTGGTCTAAATGGAAATGGGGGTTCAATGGAAACTGCATGAATATCTTTGAGTATAAGCTGTCGCTTAAGCCAACTAAACCAATGATCTTCACTATTGCTCGGTCTTTTAAGATCATAGTGTTCGTCTTTATCGGGACGACCAGGTACTAATATGGCATTGCTCATACTTCTTCTCCAAATCCCAGGTAGTTGCCTGCGTACCTTGTTCCATTTAGCTCGTGCCATAGCGCACAGACGCCAGCGGTGTAACTAATCGCCAAACCAAAACTATTCATTTCTTCTTGAGTAAGTGGTTCTCTTGCCACTGCATTATAGCCAGCAAACAATTTATCGATAATTTCGTTTTTGCTGTATTCAGTTTCTAGACGCATTGATAGATAAGTTCGAGCCAGGTCAATGATACGGTAGTTGTGTTCAGCTGTTTCCATATCAAAAACAGCAGTTACTTCATCGTCCTCGGCAAATACATTCCCGAGCCACAAATCTCCATGTATGAGTGTTTGAGGCAAGTCTGTCCGGAACATCTGTTCGCCGTCTGCTATAAGCTTAGCTATCTCCGGCTTTAACTGGCCATCATACTTTTCAAGGTCTTCGTGGACATTTTTGGGTTGGAACCACTGCATTTTACTAAAAGGCACTTCAGTACCTCCAATTGCATCGTGAAACTGAGCCAGTGTTGATCCAAAACTGCTGATTAGTTTTAATGAGGCTGTTTTTGGAACTTCGCCTGCAATACGCTCACTCAACGTAAAAGAAAGTCCATCATGTTCACCAACATGCTTACCATTATCAAATGCCAGATAATGAGGTGTGCCTATACCTACTTCGGCGAGCCGGTGCTGCATTTCAACCTCACGTTCAACTGTTTCAGGAAGCTGGAGTTTAAGAATTCGCATAACGTATTCTGCGCCATTTACAGCTCGCAGATTATAGGCGTCATTTGCAAAAGCATCTCCGTTCTTTTCACTAGCAGCCAGTTCATCGGGCGAGTAGTGGTGGAACAGTTCACTAAGATCAGGGGTAGTCAAAGGTGCTTTGCTCATTGTTTCAAGAGCCCTTTTAGGTTTTTGATAATTCTGTCTTCAATTTCAATATCTTGTACATTCTCGGCAAAACGACGGCTGTTCTCTTGGCCTGGTATACGTATCTCGGTGCCTTGTTTTGGAGTCTGCTTTTGCAAGGTTTCATGGATAGCTTCCACTGACTGCGAAAGATTGTTAGCAGAATTCATTGCCTTAGGGTTAAATACGATGAGTATCGCTCCATGTTCCTCCGGGACGAAATCAGAACTCATCTCTGGACTAGATGGCATACCGATCAGCCCGCTAGTCATGAGTTCAAGTAAGTACACAAGATAGTAGCCTTTGTAGCTGCCGCCCATTGGTAAAATGTTACTGACAGGATCGTTCGGATCACTATCTGGGTCAATGGCGTCTTTGGCATTAACCGTTGGGTTACCACTACGATCAACTGCAGCATTTTCCTGCAAGGGTTTATCATTTTTCAGACTATCCATAAATTCGAAGAAAGGTATTTGTGATGTTGCCATATCGACGCAGTGAATGTCATTATTTTTTCCTGGCAAACCGAATGCCATTGGATTCGTACCAAACACACCACGAGTGCCGTTATGTGGCACAACTGCGCTAGGCCCACCGTTACATACCGCCAGAGCTACTAAGCCGCGCTTTGCTAGACCTTGCACCCAAGTATGTAGCGTATGCATACTTTGGGAATTCACAAATGAGACCATTGCAATACCGTTCTCAGCTGAACGTTTTTCAAGCTCATCATGTATTCGTTTGAGATAGACGAGTGGACCCTGACTATGAAAATCAATCGACACGTATGATGGTAAGTCTACCTTGTAGTTTATCTCTATGTCCTGATTCTCAATACATGCTTTCAGGTCGCTAATTGTAGATTTCAAGGGATTAGATCGAGGCGACTTACGGATATGGGTTTCGATACATTCGTCGGCAAAGTATTTTGCCTCATCTGGTGATACTACCTCTGAGGCGGCTGCAACAAGTTGTTGCCTTAGTTTATCTACACTAATTTTCATCTGGCATCTCCTTGTTTGAGTAGTATACATTTTCTACTGGGAACTCACTTAGCCACTGCCTCATGGCTTCGTATAGTTTTTGGTAGTAGCCATGTTTATACGCTTCAGCCGTAACCCACCAACTAGCGTCTAGGTCGTATTTCATAAGTTCCTCAGTAAGCTCAGTACGTACACCCATTGGGTATAGATAGAAACAACCAATGTAGTCGTTATTGTCATTATATACTACATACGCAAATGAAGTGCCGTCACGGAACTCTCGCTCATGCCACGCAAGGTCAAGTAGATCAAAATCTTCTGTTACTGGCTCAGATGGCCACGACCCACCTCGTGTATTCCGAATAAGTTCTATGCTTGAGTTAACACCGTCCATATCTGCTTTAAGATCTGCACGCGTTAAAGTCTTAGCACGAAGATCATCATATTCAAGTTCGGTAGGTGCTTTGAATTTTAAGTTCTTTGTAAAGTTTTTATAATCCATATCTTTAATTATACCTCACATCTGATAACGTCACATTAACCTTACTAGCTTATTCGTTGATCCAGCCCGGAGAATCTCACCATTTGCCAGCCTAGCGTAGACGACTCAGTTCGTCTCATGACTTCACGGCTATTATTCTGAGACAGAATATTAAGTGATCCTTCCCAAAGTATTGTCCGATCGATTACTGCAGTCTTACGGTGAAGGGATTCATTAAAGATCACCTGTACTCCAATCTCCAGGAGTAACGATAGGGATCTTCGGGCTTCTCTGCGTAGATAATTGTCGTGCTCTTCAGGATCTCTGGTGTTGATGACCACCCTGACATGACTCTTCTTTAGCTTTTCAAAGTGTGGCAATAGAAAGTGGACACGCTTGGTTGTCATATATGCGCTTTCAATAATTATTTCGCTATGGCATTTCTTTAGATCTCGAACGAATGCCTCGTAGAACTTGCTTTCATCGTATAGCTTTGAGTCAGGAATAACTGGCTGGATGCTATAAAACAGCCAATACTATGGGCTAAGGTACTAAAAGCTCTATTTTTATGCGCAAACTTGAGGTAACTCCACTTAAATAGTACGATATAAGATATACAAGCACTTAATTCACCCCTAGGAGATTTAGTTGATTATGACTGCACATAATCATGAATTTACAGCAAATCCAGAGATCACATTTAGTGTCCTCCCTGAGGATAGGGGGGCTTTCAATAAAGTTTACACGGATATCGGACCTATAGCCGTCGGTCGTATATTAGATTGCCCGCCCATAGTCACTATTGATGAATTAAGGATTGATATGCTGTATGATTTTATAAAATCTTACAAAGTTTACGATACATTTATAAGATATGTAAATGAAGACCGCGCAATAAGACGGCACGGAAAAAATACAGTACAACTTCAAACAGTGGGATCTGAAGTGATATATAAAAGGGTAAATAATATTCTCGACAACGATGGAGTTATAGCTGAATTAGTTGACAACATTGAATACTTTACTAGATATCCCGAGAGCAAAAAACCTAAGCCTGGCTATAGACTATTAATAGTACCAGATGGCCTTACAGAAACCGATGACCTAGCAATTGCCATGCAACACTGGATAGATGTGCCTACCGAAAGATTATTACGACCCATGAACTACAACGCCCAACACCCTATTGGTAGCGATGAAGGGTATCATATTGTCTTTGCCCCACGGCACTTAAATGTACCGAGTATGCCGGCTTCAAGACAAGATGCTTGGACAGATTATTACAACTCGCAGACTAATAATATCTCGCTGCGACCTGCCACCGATACCGAAGCGCTTGCTCACACTGCGTTGATTCCCTGTGTACATAATAGCTATGGTCAAAACCGCACGTGGGACTTAACTTTCTACCGTAGATTTGATGAAGACCCCCAGGAAGGCGATGTTTCGAGTTTCTATGTCGGCGACGGTATTAATTTTTGCATGTCTAAGGCTAGCGACTGCTTAGCGACACGCGCCGTAGCAGTGCCAAAAAACGATGTGTAAATAGTACTTGAATCTAAGTTTCCCTATTATCTACTAGTTAGCTTATTCGTTTTGATGCCTATTAATTATTTGCAGTAAATGTTTACCTTTTTCAACGGTTCAGCCCTGAGACGGAACAACACTAACCCACACCTATACGATGTCAATACTGTAATTATGCCCTTCAGGCTCCCAATATAATGAACACACCTCCTCGGTAATTTGCTAGCAATAGAGGTATTTAGTAAATTAAGTTGTGGTATATTTTGCCACAAGGAGTGTATTTATGTCTAAACCAATAGACCCCCAAACAAAGAATGAAATAATGAGTGCCCTTAAAACTGGCATGTCTCAAATGGAAGCCAGCAGACTATATGGCGTTAGCCCTAAAACCATTAGCATCTGGTGTCGCCAGGATGTCGTTGGTGGTGAGAAGAATTACATAACCAAGTCAACCAGCTCAAACGAGAATTAGACAATGCCTACCGTGTCATTGGTAAGTTGTCGGCCCGAGCTGACCGCCCAAAAGACTAGCCGCTCTGGAAGACGTAGAACCAGGCTTAAAGCGGTAGATGGCTCAAGCTGTGAATATTTGGCCGCACTAGTCTGTACGTCCGCCCAGACCTCCGAAACCACAAAGACCACCAAGCAATATTGGAGCTCAAAACTGCACATTACCAACATCTTTTGTATGGAGTCCGGCGCTTAGCGCTGTACCTGGGCTGGAGCGCCAACAAAACATTGCGTATCCGTTCTGGAATGTTTTATCTGGCCCT
>CAZBRN010000030.1:0-10228 GCA_964494545.1 uncultured Candidatus Saccharibacteria bacterium
ACGATGCACATCGGTAAACACTGTCTGCTGCAAGGAAATATGTTCAAATCTACTGTTATGTAGAGGGCTCCCGTCTGAGCATATTATGACCCGCTTGATCATATGAGTAATCATATGACTAGATAGATGATTAGTGTTTATCACTTGTGATAAAAACAGAACCCGGCTTACACATAGCCTGATACTAAACAATCACCACTTAATTGGGTGATTTTTTAGTTTCTGCATCCAATACTTCATTCACTTTTGCGTCAGCTCGTTTGTTTTTCTCTCGAGGAATATAGGTAAAAATTACCTTCTCAAAGCGAGGCAGTAAATCGAGAACTGATTGATGAATAGGGACGAGGTCACGATTTTTTACCTTATATATTCCCTTCATCTGATTTATTACCAGAGTGCTGTCCATATAAACATGGACTACGCTGAATTTTCTTGACGCGGCTGACTCGAGACCTAGTTTCAACGATTGGTATTCTGCTTGGTTGTTGGTAGTAATCCCTAGGTAGAGGCCATCCTCTACGATGACTTCCCCTTTCATATCTACAAGAGCATATGCGCACGCAGATGGCCCAGGATTGCCCCTAGAGCCCCCGTCGGAGAACATTTGCACCTCTTTGGCAGTTACGTCACTATTGGTCGTAGATGCACTCTCTTTGCTTTCAAACTTGAAATTTACTATTTTCACAGGAGTATCTAAATTGATTTGTGGGCCATAGAACCCTTGAAAAATCTTTAGTAACTCCGGTCTATCTGGCAACGACTCCCCTTTCGGTAGGTCACTGATCACAACTTCTCCTAATCGTTTTTCAAGAATACTATCTATCTGCGCTATCCCGATCCCATGCCAAGACTCAGGTTTGAGCGGATCGACTTTATCTATCAGCGTGATTACGTCATTTACATGTAAATCTTTGTCGTCGTTTACCCGCCATGTTGAAGTCTTTTTGCCAGCAAGAACTTCTCGGGCAAATTCATGATTTAATTTTAAAGCTTTCATGTATCAAGTATCTCATATCTTTTAAATCGGTGTCTGTAAGCCATCAAATAAATACACCCCTTTCGGGGTGTATTATGTAGGCCTCCGACATGACAACCTGGAATGAAACCCAGGTGGGGCTCCTCACGATCAAAGCCACGGCTCGATCAAATATTGGAATCCCGTATGATAAATATTCAGATTATCATATTGTCGGCGCCTAACATCATTAGTATACTCCCTAGCCCAGAAGGAATACATAGAGATTTTGGACTATATTACTAACTATTGGCCCAATAACCGGGAAGAATAAGAACATAAAAATTATAATGGTCATAAGTCCACCAGATTCAATCATATACATAAATTTTTGGACAGGCTCGGGGGCAAACGCATACAAGAGTCTAGACCCGTCTAGCGGAGGAAATGGAATCATATTAAATACAAAGAAGCTTAGATTTACTTGGATGAAAATACTGAAAATATTGAATATATCTGTTCCGGTGGCAATTCCAAAAACTCGAAGTGAAATGGCCGCAACGATCGCAAGTCCAAGGTTAGTCAGAGGGCCTGCAATACCTATCAGTGCAGCACCAAATTCTTCAAATTTAACTCGATCAGGGTTAAATGGTACTGGTTTCGCGATAAAGAATGGCTGCGCACCGACGAGTATAAGCACCATAGGCAGCAGAACCGTTGTCATGATATCAATATGCTTTAAAGGATTTAGCGTTAATCGACCCATGTCTTTAGCTGTCGTATCACCAAGCCAATGGGATGTAAAAGCGTGCATAGCTTCATGGATTCCCATTGAAACAATTATGGACACAAATATGATAATTAGTTCTGTTCCGGACATTTGAGAAAACATAGTGCTTTTAGTATACCAAAGAAAGAGTCGCTCAACACTTGACTTTAAGGTGTAATACATCTAAAATAACACCTTGAATCTAATAGGAATTAAATACCATGCAGAAATGTGAACTCACCGGCAAAGGAAAGCAATACGGCAGCAATGTCAGCTTCTCACAGCGCCATACAAAAAAAGTTTGGAAACCAAATCTTCAAACTAAAACAATTGTAGTTGATGGTCGAAAAGTGACCATGAAAATTAGCACTCAGGCTATTCGAACTCTTAAGAAAAAGGGTCTCCTCTAGAGAAAAACCCTTCTAATAAAAAATAACACCTCTAAGGTGTTATTTTTTTGCCAACATTCTTGAAATCCGCTTATTGTCGTTCGAGTATGACGAGCTGTGCTTTATCAAGGAGAAGATCAGCCGCTTTTACCTTTAGCTTAGCGACGGTTTCTTTTGGCTCAAGTGCTAACCCTTTAAGCACATCTGACAATTCAGCAGCAGGTACGGGATAGTTAAGCTTACTGTCGGCGTAATTGGTTGGGATGATAATTTTAGGATCTATATTCTTTATAATCTTTGCAGCGCCTACGGCATCAAGGGTAAAACCATGGCCTCCAACAGGAACGATTAAAACGTCAATAACACCGAGTGCCTCTAGCTGACTTTCACTTAGTTCAGGATATATATGACCAACTACAGCGACACGTAGGTCTTCTGCTGTGACTTTATACATCGCAACCGTCTTCTTCCCCGTCTCTTCCAAATGGGATCGTGCAGGTATACCAAGAATGGAGATGTTGGAAACCTCGTATTCACCAGGTCCATCAACAAATAGGATTGAATCTGGTTTTTTATCTTCCACTTTTTGGGTATGAATATTAACATCTGTTGGTTTCGCAGGAGATGTGCCGCCAAATTCCTTCATGTTGTCGTCTATAACGACACTACCCTTCTTGGTCGTAATTTTAATGCAGTTACCGCCGTAATATTGTATTTCCATAATGTTCAGTTACCCTTCTTAGTCTTTTATGTTCAATAGTTTATGCTTATCGACAATAACCTGTGTCTTGGCCTCAAGTATATTCGCAATAAAGCGATCTTTAATCTGATGCCGATACTTAAAATCATCGAGCGTCATTACAGTATAGCGGATTTCCTTGCCCTCTTGTTTCTCGAGATTCGTTACGTACTTAGTTACTTGTGTCTGATTAACATTACCGACAATTAATAAATCTATGCCAGTGCGCTCGTCTCTTGTGAATTGACCAGTCAAAAGAGCGAGCTCCACATTGCCTAGCGCTTTCAAAGGATCAGATTGTGGGACTTCTTTTGTTTCATCAGAAACGTCAGCTACGCTTCCACCACCAAAAATTGTCGTAAGCGGCTTATGATATTCATATGCTTGGTTTACTTCATAATAAAGTCGATTATTGGTGGTTTCAGAAGTAATAATTCCAATATTCAGCAAATTAGCTAACTCACGTCGTACTGAGTTGATCTGCTCATCTATCTTGCGCGTAATCTCGCGCACATAGAATGATCGATTCGGGTTCGCATAGAACATATTCAATAATTTAACGCGTGTTTTTGAACCAAACAATTGATCAATCATGAGTATTTCCCCTCGCTTGATTATTTTTTGTTAGTTGTTCAGCCATATGAACATTGTAGCAGACGAACGCAGGCAAAGATATGCTAGTTGTTCAATAACGTTGTTATAAAATCAACAATTTTACTGGGGTTATCTACCCATTGAATACTTTTGTTTCGCTTAAACCATGTGCGTTGTTTTTTCGCTAAACGGCTGTCTAGGAGCGCACAATTATCTATCGCATCAGAGAGATTTACTGACCCTTCGATGTATTCTTTTATCGTTGAATATGCAGATGCTTGCATGGGTGCAATTTCCCATCCGTACGTACTCCCTAGTACCTTTGCTTCGTTAACAAGCCCCGAAGATACCATCATCACTACTCTGTCTTTAATGCGTTTCTGTAATTCATCCCTATCAACTTCTATGCCAAATATAACAGTGTCAGGGCGTATCTTTTGTACTTGCCGTGGCACGTCTGCATGTAAATGTCTTGGGTTCTGTGTATCTCTTGGCCCGTCTGAACCTTTGAATTCATAGTCATATATTACGGAATTTATATATAAACCACTTCCTCCCACTAATATCGGGACTTTACCGCGCTGCCTAATATCGGTTATCGCAATGTCGGCAAGCCGCTTAAATTCTGCAACTGTAAATTTTTCATCCGGGTCTACAACATCAATCAGATGGTGCGGCACTTCCCATCTTTCAAGGAATGATGGTTTTGCAGTGCCAATATCCATGCCCTTATATATAGTCCGCGAATCGGCGCAAATAATTTCACCCTCGAATTTCTTGGCTATTTGTATGGAAACTGAAGTCTTGCCGCTTGCTGTGGGACCGACTATCACGATAAGTGGCGTTACTTTTTGGGATGCCATAAGTACTTTCCTATTTCGATAGTAAAATCATCTGAAACAGCAAAACCTTCTGCTTCAAGTACTTGCTTGTGCCCTGCCATACCGCCAGGATAGCCTCGAGCTAAGCCACCTTTTTTATTTACTACTCGCTGCCAGGGCAAACCAACTGGCCCGGTGTGTGCAATCTGACCAACTTCCCAGGCAGCCCAGGCAGCCCCACATGCAGCTGCAATTTGACCATATGTTGCGACTTTTAATGCTGGAATCTCTGCTACGAAAGCATACACCTTCTCATTGAAGTCACTATCAACTCTTCCCACTACAAACCCAGTAAAAAATCTTTGAGATCGCTTAGTTTGACTTTTTGTTCTCCTGATTGAAGACGAACGCTTACCTCATCGGCCTCGATATCCTTTGGCCCAACGATAAGAGTTACAGGGATTTTCATTCCAACTGCATCGCGTATTTTACGACCCAATGATTCATTGCGCATATCAACGGTATATCGAACTTCATTGTATTTCACTGGCTTCATGAGCACGATACCATTCAAAATTTCTTCTATCTTATTCACATAGTCGCCAACGGTGTCGTTAATAGTTAAGATGCGAACTTGTTCAGGTGCTAACCAGAATGGGAACCAGCCTCCGACATGTTCGATATATATACTTAGAAAACGCTCGATTGACCCTAATAGCGCACAGTGCACCATAACTGGTCGTTTTTTAGAGCCATCTTCGGCGGTATACTCAAGGTCGAAACGCTCAGGTTGAGCATAGTCGAGCTGTACGGTAGCTAGCTGAGTTTTTCGTCCTAATGCGTCCGTGGCCATAAAGT
This sequence comes from uncultured Candidatus Saccharibacteria bacterium, assembly GCA_964494545.1. GTDB lineage: Bacteria > Patescibacteriota > Saccharimonadia > Saccharimonadales > AWTP1-31 > JAPLYT01. The sequence goes on from CAZBRN010000030.1 coordinate 5,126, forward strand.
CCATCTTTGGTCCATAGATTGCTGCCTCGCCAATTCCCACTTCATATTCTAAATCAAATGAATCAGCCAAACCTTGTATTGCCGCTTGGGCTTTCTCCCAGGTCTTGATGTCACCCAAGTAGTTATCGGCATCATCGCGGAATGATAGCCGCAAGGATAGCGTAAGATCGAGCAGACCATATAGTTCTTTAGCACTCTCGAGAAGTTCTCTAAAGATGTCCTCAACTTGGTCGTCGCTACAAAATACATGCGAATCATCTTGGGTTATCGCCCGTACCCTCGTAAGACCACCTAATTCCCCACTCTTTTCGTCTCTGTATACGGTAGTGCTCTCCAAGTATTTTAGCGGTAACTCCTTGTAGCTTCTCGGTTGCGCTGCAAAAATCTGCGTATGATGAGGACAATTTACAGGCTTGAGAGCTAACTCATCGCCAGATTCAGAAGACGTAAAGCGGAGTAGTTCGGGGAATTTCTCGAAATGGCCCGATGTCTTGTATGTATCAATCTTAGCGATATGGGGGATCCAAACCCTCTCGTACCCTCGAGCAAGCCGATAACTTTGAGCAAGTTGATCCAACTTATCTCGCAGTACCGTTCCTCTCGGACTAAATAGAGGAAGGCCCGCCCCTATGGGCTGGGAGCTCGAGAATAAATCAAGTTCACGGCCAAGTTTACGGTGGTCGCGAGCTTTGGCTTCTTCTAGCATGTGTAGGTAATGATCGAGTTCTTCTTGCGTTTCGAAAGCAACGCCGTAAAGTCGTTGCATCTGAGGGTTACCCTCTTTACCACGCCAATAAGCGCCAGCAATCCGCATAAGTTTGAACGCACCCACTTTACCGGTTGATTCTACATGGGGACCACGGCAAAGATCGGTGAATGTTCCGTTTGTATAGAATGATACCGTTTCAACTTGAGCGTCGCCATCCGCGATAGTCCCAAGTTCGTCGGCGTCGAGGTCTTTGGCGGCTGTGGTACCAGCGCGTTTGAGGTCATTCAATAGTTCTTCTTTATATGGCTGCCGCACTTCTTTGGCCCATACTATTGCTTCATCGATTGGCTTTTCTGAGCGGTCAAAAGTCTGATTTTGAGCTATAATTCCGCGCATCTTTTTCTCAATCTTACCGAAGTTATCATGAGAAATAGTCGTTTCGCCAAGATCGATATCATAGTAAAAGCCATTTTCGACCACTGGACCAACGCCAAACTTAGCCTCCGGCCAAAGCTGCTGCACGGCACTAGCAGTAATGTGCGCAAGGCTATGTCGCATTGCATGTAAATTTTGATCTTTATCCATGTTGTTTTTCTCCTTTATATATAAAAAGACGCGGGGTTTAGAATTCTCGCAAATAGTCTAAACATTTCCGCGTCCTAAGGTCCTGATAACAGGAGGTTCCACCTGGGACATTTACTCTTGCATGCACGTATTCGTCACGTTCTGCCTTGCCCAACGGAGCTCGTCGGTTGGTGAGACCGCTTCAACACTCGAGGTAATTATATCATACGTCCCTGGTGACCCAAGGCCATTATGTGATCGATACATGAAAAAAGCGATTAAATGATCTCGCATGTCATTCAATCGCTCTTTCAAAAAAACTTATCTCAAAACTTCACTTCAACAATCATAACAGTGTTAGTACTATAAGGCTAGTAAATAAGTATTGTTTTTTCTACATTTTTAACTGGGGATAAAGAAACCCGATCTTATACCTTTACTGATATACATTAAGTTTTGCCTTATGCGTAGCGAACTATCGAGGGTAGAATCCCGACATGGTATTTGAGCCCCAATGTAAAAGGAGTCCTTTCGGACTCCTTTTACATTGGTGGGCGATAGAGGATTCGAACCTCTCACCTCCTCAACGTCAATGAGGCGCTCTAGCCAAATGAGCTAATCACCCACTTCTGCTGTACTCACCTTACATTTACTGATAAATACCAGATGATCATAGCGCATAACAGATTGAAAAGCAATAACGGCACATGTAAATCATTGTAATTAATAGGGCTAATAGTTGTATATTTTCTGTATTTATGTTATCATAAGCGTGTTAATTGAGGCGTTTTTGGTTTTGAGTACCAACAAACAAAGTTCGCTTGAGAGTTTTCAGCTTTTCTATGAAGAGTTGTTAGCCCCTAAGCAAATCATCAGTCGAATCAGACGAGTACGCGTTTCCTCTAAAGGCTAGGCTTTTAAAAGAGACCCGGATACCCTGTTCTTCTCTCGAAAAATAACGAGCGCTCTCTTTCAATCTCTTAAAATTTGGATCTAAATACTGTTACCCACAGAATTCTTTTGGTTATCCACTAGCATTATTTACTCCTGTATGACAATATATTGTCATGGTATGTATCTATTGTGGTTCCGAAACGGCAGTTAAAAATTCTCGACTCCAGAAACGTGCAAATGCCGTATGGCGACGACGGGTTTGCAAAGAATGCCAAGCAACTGTTACTACAATAGAGAAAATCGACTTCTCGAGCGCTGTTCTTGTGAGGCTCGGTAAGCATGCAGAGCCGTTCTCTCGCGACAAATTACTCATGAGTATATATGAAAGCTGTAAACACCGTTCGGACGCGCTATCGGCTTCTATTGCTCTCACAGACACAATAATTAGTAACCTCTACCCTCGTATTATCGATGCTGAAGTACCAAACTCAACAATCACCAAAGAAGCCGTAAAAGTACTGACATCATTTGATGCTTCTGCCGCTGTACACTACGCTGCCTACCACCCAAAGTAGCGTTTCCTAGATGATAGTTTTTTTGTCGCTTGTCATGACAGCTTTATCGGTGACATCGAACTTATCGAGGTATTTCCCGAACATGAGACGCGTCTGGGATACGAGTGCTGACATGGAATTATAGATAACAGTGGTGAATGGTAGGTACACCCACTGAAGAATCATAAATAGGCTGCGGTGTCGTTTATAGCGCTCAGGTTTAGGAGGCAACGTCTTGAGACTCATGTAGAGGGTGGCGAGGATACCGAACATAGCAATTGTCTGAATGCGACCTGCGATAATCGGGAGTTGATTCGAACTAAAATCCTTCGGATTAATTAGGAGCGGCACATACCCTGCAAAAGCTAAAATTAGCGGTGCCGTTGCCCAACTGATATGCCCTTCAGCGAGTCTTGCTAGCTTCATTATAAGATCCCACTTGGGTACTTTGTTCTCTGAGAAGAATCCTTTATCAACGACATATGCGATGTCGGACGCTCCGTATGCCCAACGACGCAACTGAACAAACTGCATCTTAAGTGTCTTGATATACGAAGATGAGAATACTGCATCTTGGTAGATCGGGAGATAAATAGGATAGACTTCGTGCTTACCATCAAATCTAAAGTAGGTGCGCCAGAATTGATGTCCATCTTCGACAATTGTACGAACACTCCAATAGTTTGTCTCGATGAGGGCTTGCATCCCTTGAGCATGGGACGAGAAATTACGAATCATATGTGGTCGCATCGACAGAACTATGTTCCAAAAAGAGTTTCCTGTTGCAATAACGCGCATTGGAGCCGGCACGTCCCAAATATTATTTGTAAATATAGGAACAGGCTGGAATGAAGCATGAAGTGGATCAGGACACACTACGTAAAGATAGGTCAAAGCTGCTAAATACTTAGGATGAGGCCTGTTATCTGAATCTAGTGTGGTGACAACTACACGCAACGGGTCGATCTTGGCACTTTTTAAGTATTCTTCTAGTTTGCGGGCAGCGAAGGTAATGTTCCCGCCCTTACCTCTAACTTCGTTCTCAGTAAGGGGGTGTTTGGCCGTTACAGTATGAGCGAATTTACTACCGTACTCACGAGCGAGCTGTAATACAGCTTCTTCGGACTTGGCACCATCCCTGCCTTCATACGCAAGAACAAGAATAACCTTTTTCATATCATAGTCTGACGCTAATACGGATTGAATGGTCGGCTCTAAGATCTCACGAGTTTCGTTATAGGCAGCAATGATAATGGCGTTATATACGTCATCAGGCTTAATATCTCGTACTCGTGCTAGATTTTCTTGATGCCATGATGGAGCCACTGTAGTCTCGGCAACAATCCCATTTTGGAGGTCAGCGGTCATAGCTCGCCAATCGAGCTTCTTTGAATCTTCGAGTTTCTTGAGCCCCTGGAAGCTACGAACGAGCAGACCCATTGACTTCACGAACCATAAGAGAATATAGGTAATAATTACGAAGATAACTACTTGAGGAATAAAAAAACTGAGGATAAAAGGAAGAATTAAAATGCTCCATGAGACTACACCCGGCAAGATTTCAAAAAGACGATATCGACGAGTACGGTCTTTCTCGTAGGGTATTTCAATATCGGTAACTTTCATTTTTAGCGCAAATCTAAGAGTAAATTACTAACAATTATTGAAAGAACCATCAGAAGTGTGCCCAACCCAAGAACTGTAAGGGCATAATTACGATGATGAGCGTAAGCCTTAGCGCTTAAGACCGTATTTACCCCAAGAACAATAATAAAGAACAGTACAAAAGCTAAAAGATCGGTGATTTTTCCGGGGATATGCGCACCAATACCAAGATTTGCTCGATATTGAGCCCAGTAAACACCTTTTTGACCGCTACCGAGTCGGAGAAGAATTAAAACAGAACCGAGTAGTGCGAAGAAGGTTTGAATACTCAAAATAAGAAGGACAAGTCGGTCATGAAGATATTTCTTAGGAAGTGCCATATATTGTTCAATGATACACGGTTTATCGTGCTTTAACTAGTGTTATTGCTGGTGCGGATGGAGGGAGTCGAACCCTCGTCTCAACCTTGGGAAGGTTACATATTAGCCGTTATACGACACCCGCGTAGTACTGTAATCTTTGATGCAAAAAGTATGTAGATATAATGGAGCCGTTAACCGGGATCGAACCGGTGACCTACGCTTTACGAAAGCGCCGCTCTACCAACTGAGCTACAACGGCAAAAAGTGACAACCGACGTATTATAGCAAATAATACTAGTTCAGAGTTGCTTTTTACCCCTTAAATTGCTATGATTTCTTTCGTTACTTGAAAAAGAAACAGATGCGGGCCCGTGGTGTAGCTGGCCTAACATGCCTCCCTGTCACGGAGGAGATC
>CAZBRN010000031.1:0-10111 GCA_964494545.1 uncultured Candidatus Saccharibacteria bacterium
TAGGAAGTGGTTATGATGTTTGTGACTTTTGCAACGAGGTCATCAAGTTCGGATTGTGATTTTGCCTCTGCATTAAGTCGCAATATTGACTCAGTGTTGCTTGCTCGGATATTTATCCATGCGTTATCGAGCCAAATTGTCAGACCATCGAGAGAATCTTGTTTTGCATCACTAAATTCCTGGGATAATTTATCGATGATAGCTTCCTTTTCAGAGACAATAAAATTAGTCTCAGGAATATGATGGTATTTCGTAAATTCTGCGGCCAGTTCTGATAGTGGCTTGTCGCTCATCGATAAGACATGTAGGGCCACTAAGGCTGCTATGAGGCCTGAGTCTGCCATGAAGTTGTTTCGGAAATAATAATGACCACTGCTTTCACCAGCAAAAATCGCATCATGAGTTCGCATCTCGGCTTTTATATATGAGTGACCTACTTTTGTACGCACTCCAGTACCGGCATTTTGTGCGATTGTTTCAGGCACGACCCATCCACATGTGGCGTTATATAAAACAGTACTAGAGGGCACTTTCTTTAAGAAGTAATCTGCTAGTAGTGCGGTCATGGTGGTGCCACCCAGCGCGTTACCTTTTTCGTCGATCAATACAGCACGGTCGCCATCACCATCAAATGCCACTCCCACATCGGCTCCTTCGGTCTTTACTCGATCGATAAGATCGACGATATTTTCTGGCTCGATAGGATTGGCAATATGGTTAGGGAAGGTACCATCAAGCTCAAAGTACATTTCAGTGATGTTGAATGGCACATAGGGCTCTAGCTCGGGGATTATTTTACCAGCCATACCGTTACCAGCATCGATGACTACTTTGAGAGGTTTAAGTTTTTTTACATCAACGAACGATAATGCGTGTTCGAGCCAACCTTCGATGACATCTTTTTCCTCGACTTTGCCAGGACTTGTGCATTCAGGCCAGTTATTTTTGATTGCCAAGGCTTTGATATCAAGTAGTCCTGATTCCACGCCTATTGGCTTGGCGCCTTCACCGCAGAATTTTATACCATTAAAATCGCCAGGATTATGGCTGGCCGTAACCATAACGCCGCCTGCGAGTTTAAAGTGGCCAGTAGCGAAGTAGATCATATCACTTGTGACTTCGCCAATATCCCAGACCTCTCGTCCTTGCTCAGTCAAGCCTTTAATTAGGGCTTGTGCTAGCTCAGCTGAATCAGGTCTCATATCTCGTCCGATTGCAACAGCTCCTGCAGTAGGGAGCCACGTTGCAACTGCGCGTCCTATTCTCTCAGCGACCTCTGCATTAAGTTCAGTGCCTACTTTTCCTCGAACGTCATAAGCTTTAAATATTTCGTTGAAACTTGTTTCTATGTCCATAATTATTTTTACATCCTCACTATCAAGTGTACTCTTTGCACGCTAGGACTGTAAAATTGAGTCGAATCGGTGTATACTCATTCTTCATACACTATGGAAGAAAAACTAAAAAAAATCATTCCAAAAATCACACTACCAAAAACAAAAAAAGCACGCGCACCGGTTAGTCTCCGTACGACAAAAGATGAGCTCAAGTATGCGAAAGCTAAGAAAAAAGGTAAATCGACCCCACTGATTAAAGAGCCTAGATTACGAGAGTGGGAACACTGGGCGCTCATAAACAATAGTTATCCATATACCTTTGCCTATAAAATTCACCATCTTCTCATACCCAAACGTGAGGTGACCGAATCAGAATTAAACGCTAAAGAGCATCAAGAACTCCTTCTCATCTATCAAGAGTTGGGACGTGAAAACATCTACGATTGCCGACTTGTGAATTTCACTAAAAAACAATCTATCCCGCATCATTACCACATTCATTTAATGGCCTATAAAGACCGTCGTAAGGACATGAAGCTCTAAGGGGTCTTTCAGTATCACTCCTGTTATAATAGAAGTGAAAGTGAGGCATTTTGAAGTTACTAGTTGTTTCTATTTGTAAGGATGAGGCTGAGACGGTCGGCAAACTGCTCGATCAAATTCCGAAGAACATTCCTGGTGTATCTGAAATTGAAAAATGGGTCATCGATGACGGCAGTACCGATGGCACAGCTGATGTTGCTAAAAAGCATGGTGCTTGCGTAGCTGGAAGTGGTATGAGTAAGAAGCTAGCGTTCCGATTCCGCGAGGCGATCGACATCGCATTGGCTCGAGATGCTGATATTTTAGTCAACATTGACGGTGATTTGCAGTTTAGCCCAAGCGATATTCCCAAACTGGTAGCTCCTATCGTAGAAGGTGATGCTGACTTTGTAGCTGCCGATCGATTCACGAATCCAGAAACCGGTCGTGCTGAGCAGCCAAAGAACATGCCGGCAGGAAAGTATTGGGGTAATAAAGCCGGAGCATGGGTAACCAGTAAACTCAGTGGCCAGCCGTTTAATGATGTGACCTGCGGCTTTCGTGCATACAATAGACACGCTTTGATCTCTCTTAACATCAATGGCACGCATACGTATACGCAAGAATCCTTCCAAGTACTTGCCATGAAGCGAATGCGCATTGTTGCAATGCCAGTGGTGGTTAAATATTTCCCGGGACGAAAATCCCGAGTGGTTACTAGTATTCCGGGCTATATTGCCACCAGCGCCATAAATATACTTCGATCATACCGGGACTTTGCACCATTACGATTTTTCGGCTGGCTTGGTTTCGTGCCGGCACTTGTAGCGGTGCCATGTTTAATCTTTACAGTGGTTCATTGGATAAATACCGGAGAAATTAGCCCGTACAAATTTGTCGGTTTCCTAGGTGTTTATATGATCACATTGAGCCTTGTGTTGTGGGCTCTCGGACTCCTTGCCGACATGCAAGTGCGTTTGCTTAATAACCAAGAAAAAATGTACGAGAGTCTCAAAAACCTAAAGTATCCTGAGAAAAAATGACCCAGACAAAAAAGAATATTTTGTTTATAACGAGGTGTTTTCCGCCCACCACGGGTGGCATGGAACGTTTCGCAAAAGACCTTAGCGATGAACTTTCTAGAAGCAATAAACTTAAACTGTTAAGTTGGGGTGGCGGTAAATTAGCGTTGTTCTTTGTATTGCCGTATTTCTTTATACGATCCGTCTGGAGTCTTGCTGCATCTAAAATAGATATTATTCATGCTCAAGATGGCGTAGTTTCAATCATCGCCGTGCCACTTAAAATAATCTTCCGAAAACCACTGGTTGTAGTAATCCATGGGCTCGATATCACGTTTAAAAATCCTCTCTTTCAGTTTTTTATTAAGTGGTCACTGGGCCATGCAGATGCGGTGTTATGCATCAGTAGTGCCGCTCAGGCAGAGGTGATTAAGCGTGGCATTAATCCAGATAATGTTCATGTAATCCCCCTTGGAGTGACTGACGAACTATTCATGAATGATAAAAAGGCAGCTCGCAAGGCTGTCCAGGAATCTATCCCGGGTGTACATGATGACACTAAAATACTTTTGTCGGTTGGTCGCTTGGTGGAGCGTAAAGGCTTGGCATGGTTTATCTCTGAAGTTATGCCAACCATCGTTAAAAAAGAACCAAATACGCTACTTTTGATCAGTGGCGATGGCCCGATGAGAGAATCAATCGAACAGGCAATTGACGACACGGGGCTATCTGGATTTGTCCATTTGCTTGGAAGGGCGAGCGACGACGTGCTTAAAAATCTTTATAACGCGGCTGATTGTTTCGTGATGCCGAATATTTCTGTACCTGGCGATATGGAAGGCTTTGGTCGAGTACTCATCGAAGCAGCATTGTGCCAAGTGCCTGTCGTAGCCAGTGGTATCGAAGGAATTGTGGATGCGATTCATGACGGAAAAAACGGAATATTAGTGCCTGCATCTCGTCCAAAGGATCATGCGAAGGCAATCGAAGAAATTCTTGGTGATGCAAAAAAAGCGGCGCAATTTGGATCAGCATCTCGCAAGTATTCTATAAAGACATTTAGTTGGCCGGTCATCGCGGAGCAATACAATGATTATTATGAACGTGTAACGTCAACGGATAAATCTTGAAAAAACTTTTTCTGAAATACCAAAAGAACATTCTTGGAATAGTTGTACTTGGTATTTTTATCATCTACTTCATCTTAAATAAGGATAGTTTTAAGCCTCTTCTGGACATGAAGCCACTCCTCCTTATTGGTTCGTTTGTTTGTTACATAGCGATACTACTTTGCAATGGATTGTTCATGAAATATATTCTGGAATCATTCGACAAGCAACTCAGTGTCCATGAAAGTACGCGGGTTTCATTACTATCTTCACTCGGGAATTTTTTTGCATCTTCAGGCGCCGGACTGGGTTTTCGAGCGGTATATTTAAAAAAGAAACATGGCCTTAGCTATTCGGACTATATGGCTACCATGTACGGTAATTATCTGTTGATATTCATCGTTAGCGCACTTTTGGGTGTTACGAGTCTTGGATTAATTGGCCTTGATTCTACGCCTCAATTTGTGGGTTTGGTACTATTTTTTGGGAGTCTTCTTGCGGTATCTATTGGTTTGAGCTTTGTCCGAGTGCCAAATATATCGTATGACAATAAAATTGTATCTAAAATCGCGAAGTTGCTCCGAACAATGTCTCTAGGTTGGCGACGTATCATTGAAGACCGCAGACTCCTCATTCACCTAAGTCTGCTCGTTTTGGCACAGTTGATCCTAACCGTCTTGATCGCCTGGTTCGAACTTATGTCTTTGTCGATTTCGATTGGTTTTGGTCAGCTACTACTTTTTAGCGTCCTTGGAAGCCTCAGTATTTTTATAAGTTTGACCCCTGCCAACATTGGAGTCAAAGAAGCTGTTTATGTGATTACTGCTACCATTATCGGACTCACTACGCCACAAATTTTATCGTTAGCACTCATAGATCGCGGTATACTATTTATTACGCTTGCTGCCACGTGGGGCGCAATCGGAAGAGAAAAAACTGTTAATAAGGTACGCGCATAAACACATGATCGATTCCCTAAAGAATTTTATTAAAAGTAAACGATTCCTATACATCTTAATGGCTCTATTTGTAGCGCAAGCAGTATTTTTCGCTGCAGCCATTAATTACAAAGTGCCTTCAGATGAGGAATTCCATTTCACCCTCACCCAGTATTACGCCAGTCGTCCGATCTTGGAAGGTCCGATCATCGCCGATCAGAATTCAAATTTTTTCCTAGGTGACGTTCAGAGGCTTCCAAGCTACATGTATCACTACGTATCAAGTTTTTATCTTCGAGCCATAACAGTATTTAGTAGCAGTCAGGATGTGCAGGTGTTCTATCTGAGGCTCTTGAATGTCGCTCTTGGGTTTGCCTGTTTACTGGTGCTTGTGCGATTACTTAGAAGAATCGGGACGTCCCAATTATCTATAAATCTCGTCATGGCAGGACTCATAAGTACCGGAATGTTCGTGTGGGTCTTTGCTGGTATTACCTACGATAACCTGGCGATGCTATTGTTTCTAGTATTGCTCTATCAACTAATTGGTTTACAGAAAAAACTTCAAATTATTCCCTTACTCTTGAGCATGAGTACTGCGTTGTTTCTGTTTGAGGTTAAAGAAACATACCTCCCCGTCGTTCTATTAAGTTTTGTGCTTTTACTTGGGTGGCACATAAAACATCAAGGACTCAAACGTTTGTTTTCTGAATTGTGGGTCTCTACCAGAAAAGCGTGGAAGAAAGTTTACACGCGTCGAATGCTAGTTGGAGCCGCTCTGTTTTTCGTACTAACTTTTGGATTATTCGCTGAACGATATATCCAAAATTATGTTGTGTACGGCAAGACGACGCCGATTTGTAACCAAGTTCATTCCGAGAATGAGTGTATGCAGAGCAGCATTTACCGAAGAAATACTGGCCAGAAAAAAGAATTCGAAGCGGCAAAACAGTCGGGTGCAGGTAAGCTTGCGAGCTTTGGTGATTTTACCCGTAAGTGGTTCATTCTAATTTATGAAAGAACATATTTCTATCGAGGCCATCAGACAATAAAAGCTTCTGATCTTTCGCGGCAGATTGCTAGCGCAACTGCTGTGGCGGTAGTGGCAGTTATTGGGGTAGGTGTTTGGTTCGGTCGTAGATATAAACCAGATGCTATTCATTTAGCTTTGGGAACAATTACTGTCGGCTATATTTTGCTCGTATTTTTCTATAATCTTAATACCTATCATTACTATGGTTATCCGTTCGCTATCCAAGGACGGTATCTGCTACCCGTATTGCCGTTTGTATACCTTGCAATTGTCGCGTGCTGGAGACTCACATATAAAAACATAGGTAAAATAGGTCAATATCTAATAACAGGAATTACACTGATTTTGATAATTGCCAACGGCTATGTACATGCACCAATGAGAGTATATTTCCATAGCCACTATATACTCGACAAACCAGTTTTAGGTGTGCGACGTGACGCCAAGTCACTACGAAATATTAGCTAATAGATTCGACAAAATCAGTGAATTTCTTCCTGAAATTTTGAGCATCGAACGAATTAGCATGTGAAATTATTTTTTTAGAATCGTATGATTTTGGATCGAAATCTTTGATTGCCCGTTTGAGGCTCGCGGTATTCTGGGAATCAAAGAATTCACCTGATACCCCCGGCTTAATATAGTCAATTGCACCACCACTCTTGTAGGCAATAACTGGCGTACCCACAGCCATTGCTTCCACTGGTGCTATGCCGAAATCTTCCTCTGCCGCAAAGATAAATGCTTCTGCTTGAGCGAGCTCGTTTGGCATTTCAGCGTCACTAACATTTGTCTTAAAGGTTACGGAAGGTCCTGCGCGGCGAACAAGATCCTCATGTTCTGGGCCACGCCCAATTACCGTTAGTGGAGCGTTTAGTTCACTACAGACGTCTATGATAAGTTCTGTGCGCTTATACGGCACCTGACGACCCATGGTCACAAAACCTGAGCGCTGAGTCTGCTTTGCATCTTTGAATCGTTCAATGTCTACCGGTGGGTTAATTACGATCGAATCTCGACCATAGTATTGCTTTATTTCGTCAGCAATAAACTGTGAATTTGCAATATAATAATCAGGTTTTTGAGCGGCCTTATAATCCCTCTTTTTCAGTGGTCCTACCAGTATTTTGAGCCCAAGCCGAGCAAGGGGATTGAATAGCCCAAATCCAGGACTTTTGAGATATTGGTCGTAACTTCTCCAATAAAAATGTGTTGGTGCATGACAATAGCATATATGTGTTGCACCTTCGGATTTGTTGATATCTTTCGCTTCACCATTTCCGGCACTGCTAATGACGAGATCAAATTTACTGAGGTCGAGATGACTAAACCACCACACTCGTTTTAATCCAAGGTATTTTCGAAGTTTACTAAACGGCCAGTGTTGCAACGAACCAGTGATTACTTTTCCATCGAGTTTGTCACGCCATTCTTGCGTTGCATATGACGTGTAGATAGGTGCATCAGGATAGAGGACGTGAAGTTCTTGAACAACTTTCTCGGCACCCCCACCGACGAGCCAATCGTGTACGATCGCAACTTTCGGCGAACTCATTACAGAGCTCCGCTGCCCAAGAATACTTCTTTGGCTGTTTTGACAAGGATGATGATGTCGCCCCAGAATGTCCAGTTCTGAACATAATACATATCAAGCTTTCTTCGTTCTTCAAAGCTGATATTCTGCCTGCCAGAAACTTGTGCGAGCCCAGTGAGGCCTGACTTTACACTCAAAATCATATGTTTTTTGTCATAGGTATTTATTTCTTCTGGAATAAGCGGGCGAGGACCAACCAGGCTGATATCGCCCCGGAGTACGTTGATCAATTGTGGTAGTTCATCGAGCGATGTTTTTCTAAGGAATGCGCCAAGTCTGGTTAGCCGAGGATCATTGTCGAGTGCATAGCCATTTTCTTTATAGATTTTGTAAAGATCAGGTTTGCCAAGTTTTTCAAATGCTTGCTTGTCGGAAAGGCCACTCAACCCATTTCGGTGGGTCCGAAATTTAAACACCGTAAATTTATTATTAAAACGAGTTAACCTAATTTGTCTAAAGTAAATTGGCATTCCGCCACCAACGACTATTTCAAGAATGGCTATCAGTAGAAAGAGCGGTGAAGCAATAATAAGTGCGATAAGTGAAACAAAAATATCAAATAGCCTTTTGGCGATTCGTCCCCAGCCAACAAGTGCAGTTTGGTGAACGGCGATCATCGGTATTTGACCACCAAATAGTTCTACTTCAATATTTCCGACGAAAAGGCTAGTATTGCCAGGTACAAAACGGTAAGCTGCATGATGCTTTTGTGCAAAACTAAGAACTTCGTCGTTTCTGTCTTGATCTTTATATAACTCAGTCTGGATGATGCTGTGAATCGGTAGGTTTATCTTTTCAATTGCAGTTTTGAACGTAGAGTAATTAGTAAAGTCGGATGATTGCGTGCCGACCATTCCAAGGACATGTTGGCCGGTGTTCTTTGTATTACAGATAGCCTCAGCAATCATAAGTGAGCTTTTGGTATTTCCCACCACTAATACATTACTGACACCAATTCCGTAGGCATACAATGAACGTCTGGCCAGCCGAGCTACTGTTCGAAATAACACCAAGAAGCTGAAGCCTAAACCAAGCCCATATACGGGGACAAGACGGGCAGGGAAAAGTCTGCCATTGGTGACAAAGTTAAATCCGATTACAACCAAGATACCGAGCACTGACCCAACTAATAATCGGCCAATTTCGGTAAAGCGTTTTTCGTACACCCGTTGTGAATACAGGCCAATAAAACTGTGAACTAAGATCCATAAAGGTAAAACATAGGCAAATGCCACGATATATTCCCAGGCTTTAATTTGTTCCACGAGTGGTCGAGCATCAATCTTGACGCGTAAAATGTATGCGACAGTGAATGCGGCGATGAGAGCGAAGAAGTCACCAATAATGAGCAGAATGGCATATGCCATTGATGCGTTGTTTTTCATACCTTTATTCTATCACCTATTAGGCCTGGTAACGGTGTAATAGATGTTGCAGTGAATATATCTAGATAATATCTATTTCTGTAAATTGGATTTATTCCAAGTTATAGAAATGCAGAATTGAGGGGAGAACAGCCCAACAAAATGTATCATTTTGCTGGCGCGATAGGAGGGGAAATCATCCCCTCCTATATATCACCAGGTTGGGCCGTTTTTTTGTTCGTAGTCGAGACCGAGAACGATGATGTAGTCAGGAGTTGGATCGGCTTTCGTCGTTGTCGTTGACGTGCTAGCAGTAGTCGGCTCTTTAGGCGGCACGACGCCTGATGGGAGTGATTTCGTAATAGATACGCCAAATCGAACCGAAAGGAGACGATCAGTAAAGATTTGATCTACTTTATTCATCTTTACGACAAGCGTTTGGTTTTGAGTCTCTTCACTTGTTTCTTTGATGAGCACCTTATAGCCGTATCCCGCAAGCACGTCGCCGACCAGTGAAGCTGCACCAGATTTTCCTGAACCGTTATACACTGCGATTGTTGGGGCTTCTTTCTTGATATATGGATCAATCATATTGTTTCGAGCGTAGTATCGGATTTTGGTGTAATCGTAATACCCGGCTACTGGGTGGACGACCGATATGCCATCAATATTACCGGTCGTAATAAGTGGTCCGTCGGGTTTAGCTAGATCAAGTGACTTAATATTGTTATTAGATAAGGTCTTGGTTTTACTGAATAATGTTTTGGCTTCGTCAAGAGATAAGTCTGTTCGAATATTCTTCTGAACTGCATTCGCAAGGCTGTTGAGACGAACTGGATTGGCAACGATTCCGGTGGAAGTAGCCTTGTCTTTCATAGCGATAAGCAGTTGACGTTGATGTTCGTTGCGGTCAAAGTCACCTCGCGCTGTACCGTGGCGAGTGCGGGCATACTTGAGAGCGGTTAGTCCGTCCATTGTTTGGTTGCCAGATTTAAACGACCAGCCGGTAAAGCCATCGTAAATTCGCTCAGGTACATTGACGTCAACACCACCGAGGGCATTCACAACATCTCTGAACGCTTTGTAATCGGTAAGCACATATTTGTGGATAGGAACTCCAGTGACATTTCTCATAGCGCTAATCGCTGATTTTATGCCTGCGTCTTCTGCGGCATCTGCTTTCGCACCTTTG
>CAZBRN010000032.1:0-9885 GCA_964494545.1 uncultured Candidatus Saccharibacteria bacterium
GCTCATTGAGCGCCAGAGCAATTCCGCCCATGACAGCATGTAGCTGATCATCCGTGTGAATTCTCCTTGGGATATCTGTTACCTCAAATACTCCACCACCCTGACGGTGTACAGCGACAGGCACTAGTTTCGCTCGTGGTGCACGTGTCATTTGTGCTGTACCAGGGGTGACTCGTGCCATCACAATTTTCGAAGGGTCTTCCTTGTCAGGTTTATCAGTGGTACCACTTAAAGCAACGCCCATGACGTTTCCGCCTCGTGCCATTTGATGAGCGACTATTTTCCGTAGTGCAGAGTTATACAGCTTTATTGCACTTTCAGAAATTGATGATCGCTCGATTGATTTGGTACGCGGGAAGCTATAGTATTGACGATCACATAAATTCTCGAGCATTTCCACGGCAGGAATACCAAAAAATGCTACATGGGTAATCATCTTACTGAGCATTAGTAGTGTCTTGAAGTCAGTTTCTTCGCCTGCAGCATTGCCGCTTGTTCGAAGTGCGACATTAAAGGCGCTCAGTACTTCGGCTACATCTCGAATGTCTGAATGATTTGTTGCAATTATGAGGTTTCCGTCAGCTGCAAGATCTTCATGTATACGGCTTAATTCTCCGTGTTTATTTTCGAGATCAAGTAGAGATTCGACCATAGCGGGGAATTGAGGGTTGGACGCGGTGGCGAGGCTGGTAATTGTTTCTACGGAAGACGGTGTACTGTCATGAAATACATTGGTAATTTTTTGGTCAGGATAAGCTTCGGGATCGTCAGGAAGTAGTTCCATGACATCGCTTGATTCTGCATGAGGTTCGGCAAGTTTTCTGAGCTCATAAGAAACACTTTGTTGGTAGCGCTCAATGAGATGTAGTCGTCCTATTTCGCGTTTTTCAAAAGTAGCATCAGGACTCATAGATATATACTTAACTACAGTTCAATAGTCTTGTAAAGCGAGGATAAAAATACTACATATAGCGTGAGCACGATATGCTAGACTACTAATACTGAACTTAGATTCATCTAAGATTTACAATAAAAACGCTGGAAACAGGTGAGATTCCTGTACTGTGCCGCAACGGTAAGCCATTACATAAATGGATAAGTCCGATCTAGCATTAAGCCTCCCGTGCAGGAGCGAATGTCTTTTTCGAGACCCTCTTCTGCCGAGAGAATGAGGGTAATAGCCATGGTCGCGCAAGCCGAAACACTTCAGGGAATTCAAGACTATGCCTGGATATTGGCTGCTAATGAGTACCCCGAACTATGGGCAGAGGCCTCGGAGCAGACTCGTCATTTTCTGGGATCCTTGTCGGTTGCTGATCAGGTGGAAGTTTCCTATGTGCCAGAACATGTCAGCGATACGACGCTACTCGCTGGGCTGCAGACAGCCCGATTCGGCGACGCTGATTCTCTGGCTATGGTCCGAACCAATGTGCTGACTGATGTGAGCGAACGCTTGTATAAGGTCGCGCATCAAACTAAAGTAGATCTGCAATTCACTGATGGGAAACTTATCCAGAACAATCGCGCACTTACCGAAATTCATCGCAATACATTCCAGAACATGCGATTGAATCCGACCATGAAACTTAGAACAGAACGTGAACTACGAAATGCGTATTTGTTTGAGCAACTTCATGGTAAGGGCGTTCTTCGTACTCATAGCGCCTTGGTCTTCTCCTGCGCGCCAGCCGACGCCGAAACTATTCGTGACTATGGTTTTTACGCCGATACAGCAAGTTGTTCTATCCAGCTTCTGCAAGCAGATGGGCACAAGGCAACACTTGAAACAGCAATGGTGGCGGGCAAAAAAACTGCCGATAGTCCACGTCATGATCTGCAGGCTATTCGCGATCTTGCCAACGGTCAAGGAATTGATAGTATGCCAAACAACGAAGAAGATATGCTCCAATTTGTCATGCTTATACCTAATCATGAAATACCGGGTGGAGTCATTGATGTTGTCCGCAAGTATGATCAGGCAAGCGGAGGGACCTTCTATGGGCAACATGTTCCTGTGCAGGACTATGAAGAATATGCGCGCTTCTTCGAGAGTCGAAATGAGCAGTTTATGCCAATGATTGAATCAATAACCGCGCAGCTTCTTGAGGAAGCGTCAGGCTTCAAGACACCAATCGACGCCATACTTCGCCTTGATGAACTATCCGAGCGTTTCTGTGTCGACAGAACCATTCGCGATGATTCCCTGGACTCGGCGATATTTGGCGCAGAGGCTGCATACCATATTCAAATTGCTCGAGAATTTATGGCACGAGGCGAATATGACAAAGCGAACGATGCCACCATACATGCCAAACAAACCGCCAATTCTGGTTCTTGCCCGATATTCAAAGAAGCAACGTTAGGCAACAGTGATGGTGATTCGGATGGCTCGGAGGAATCAGGAAGCAAGAAATGGATGAGTTGCCCATTTTGCAAAGCCAAAGTATTCGGTGACCCGTGCGCCAAGAAGTTGTCATGTTGGGACTGTAAAGCTGCTGTAGCCAATGGCAAGGTCGTGTCAGAAGGTGATGGCGGTCGAGCAAAACGACGCGAAATACAAAAGGTTCAGCCGAAACTAAAAGTAAATGCCGAGTATGCACTAGCCGAATGATATATTTATGAGTATGAATGATGCGTTCGATCCATACAGTGAAATGGTAAAGGAAAAGTCCCCTGAATTGTTCTGTGATTCTTGCGGGCATTACCCGATCGTTCCAATGCATGGACATTTCGTCTGTCCCGAGTGCCACATGCCAACCAAATGTTGTGAAGGTGCTCCGGCTGATGTCTAAACCGAAAAGAATCGGTATATTTAGTGGCTCGTTTGACCCGGTTCATAAAGGTCATATTGCATTTGCATTGTCATCGCTTGAGCAAGCTAAATTAGACGCGGTATATTTCGCTCCCGAGACGAAGCCTCGCCGGAAACCGCATGTGAGCCATATATCTCATCGAGTAACCATGCTCGATCTAGCCACGCGTTCACTGCACCGGCTTCATGTTCTTGATCTGACCGCACGTTATTTCACGCCCAAAAGCACCGTCTCGAAACTGCAACAAATGTTCCCGGGTGCCGAAATAGTGTTACTGATGGGGTCTGACATGCTTGAGCACTTACACACCTGGAAACATGTCGACTATATGCTCAGTCATGTCGAACTTGCTGTCGGCGTCAGGAGTGATTCAGATGCTGAGCGGGTCTCAAGGCTCCTATCCGAACTTCCCGTCCAGCCCAAAGCTACGATTATTCATACTGAACTTTCGACGGCTTCATCCAGCCAAGCACGCTCAGCATTGCGTGGTGGTGGCTCAACTAGTGAGGTTACAGCTAGCGTTCAGGCGTATGCCAAGAAAAACTGGCTCTACCATGATCTTACGAGTCTGTAGAATCTAGAGATGCTTGCGTGATCTCTTTGACGTGAGTTTCGAGTGATAGCAAGTGCTTGTCTCGGAATCGTTTGAACTCTGATTTGTTGAAACCATTTTTACGGATAAAAGTACTGATTTTTTCACTTCCAATGTAGTGAGGCATCATCACATAAGCTGCACCTTCATCGTATAACTCAGTAGCAATTTCTATGCGTTCAGCAGAGCATACGAACACCGCGCTCGGGTTATTGCTACCTAGCCAATGAGCGAGGAATTTATTGGTTTCAGCGTCACCTATTGTCGACACTACGAGTTTCGATTTTTGCAGGTTAAGTTCATCGAGTAGTTCGGGGTCAGTAACATCTCCATATAAATGATGAATCGCTTGACGCTCGAGTGACTCAATATTTTCTGGGTCGTAGTCAACGACGATAAATTTCTTGCCCATTCGCTTAAACGTTTTAATAAATTCATGGCCACCTTTTCGGTAGCCGAACAGGACAATTGGAAAATGCTGCATGCCGTCTTTTTGCTCGAGCTTAGTGATTTTTCGCTCAAACATTCGCAGGCGATATTCAAACAAAGAGTAAAGCGTATTGTCGTATTTGATCAAATAGGTTGAGATGGCAAATGTAATAAGAGCGGTCAAGGTGAGGGTAGCTGTCACCTTGTCGCTCACCAATTTTGATGCAAATGCTGCGGCAGCAAAGACTAAGCTAAACTCGCTTACCTGGCTCATAGCAATTGCCGACTTGAAGCTTGCTCGTTTGGTATAGCCTAAACCACCAAGACTTATCATAACGACGATTGGTTTTACGATCATGACAATCAAGCTCAGTAGAATTGCCGGTACTATGACCGAGCCGAGTTTGCCAGGTACTATTGATTGTCCAAGGGTAATAAAGAAGATAACCAAAAAGAAATCCCGCAAGGGTTTGAGCCGCGACGCCATCTCACTACTGTAAGGAAGACTAGCCAGGCTAACTCCGGCAATAAGCGATCCGATTTCAATAGAGTAGCCAGCTTTGGCAAATAGTAGGGCAAACCCAAGACCCCAACCGAGTGAAAATATAAGGAGTAGTTCTTTGTTTTGCTCGAGGGTTGTGGTGAGCTTAGGGATCGCGAATTTCACTAGTATATAAATGACGCTTAGAAGCAGTAAACCGCGCAAACCCAAGAAAAGAAGTGTGTTTACAGAAAGGCCGTTATTCTGTCTTGCGTCGAGGCCAATTTTGGCAAGCGTAGCGATTACATCCTGGAGAAGTAAAATTCCAATGGTGATCTGTGCATAGAGTCGCGACGTTTCTTTCTTATCATTCAGCAGTTTTACGATGATAATCGTACTGCTCATTGCTAGTCCAAGACCAAGAATCGCTGATTCAAGTCGACCAAATCCTAACGCATGAGACGCGCCGTAGCCAATAAGTGATACCGCCGACACTTGCAAAGAGGTAGTAATGAATACAGCTTTACCCACCCTTGAAAACGCTCGAATGCTGAGGTCAAGTCCAATGATAAACAGAAGCAGTGCTACACCCATATCGCTGATGCCACTAAATGCTGAATCAGAATGTATGATATTCAGTAGTGTTGGGCCCGCGATGAGACCAGTAATAATATGGCCAATAATCAGCGGTTGCTTGAGAGCCCTCATAATAAGGGCAACGACTGCACCAAGCGCAATGATAGTACTTATTTCGGTGAAGAAATTATGCATGAGACGATGTTGGTCCCTGAATTATTTTTTTGATGTTCGCGCTGCTGAGCCGAGCAATGCTCCGCCAATAACGAGCAATGCCGCACCAAATCCTACCATAAGGAGTGTGATGTGGTCTGCGTCTTGAATCATACCGATCAGCACAACACTGGTTCCGGCAAATAAAATAGCGGTTGCAGAAAGCAGTGTTGCTGAACCTGCACCTACAGCAGATGTTTTTACTTTTTTAGTAGTTTTCTTGGTGGTAGTTTTTTTTGCCATTTCGTTGGTGCCCTCGGTTTTTTAGTAATACTTATGGTTAGTATATCATGGTCAAACCTGATTTTTAACCTGGAAATAGAGATTTGTACATAATATTTGACAATACGGTAATGCTTAGGTAGAATCATTACATTCTTTGCGCACAAATAGTGTCAATGGAAAAACAAAAATTATTAAAAACAAAGCCACGAGGAAACTGAGACATTCTTTGTGGTCGTATAAAGTGAGGGATAGAGACATGGGAATTAAAGTTAAAACATTACATTCTAGGAGTGTTATCGTGGAAGTAAAAATAAAAAAAGCAAAGTGGCAGCAATTTCTGCACTACTAAGATTGTCAGTTGTTACGAACGTTTAGAGGTCCCACCGGGGGGCCTCGTTTTTGTTAAGCCAATCTTCAATCAAGCCCTAGGCACCCGGAAGACAAACTCAATAAAAGGAGCTACTATGCATAAATGGCAATTACTCCAACATGCGACAAATGCGGACAAGAACTCAGCGATTTTGGCGGTATTTTACTCAGCCCACCCGATGGGAATGATATGGTTCACAAATATCACCTATGCGTGCAATGCTTTACCCAAATCGAAGAAACACTCGGCAAATAGTAACTATTTTTTAGCGTCTTTGATTGCTTGATCGATGAGTTTGCTGAAGCCGGCTAAGTCGCGTGGTGTATCGGTAATCTTGGTGCCTTGTAAGAAGAATGATGGGGTTGAATCTACGCCAAGTCGAGTTCCTTCGGCATAATCAGCATTAATAATTTCGTTGATTTCTGATGATGCAAAATCAATCTTGAATTTGGCTGTGTCGAGGCCGAGCTGAGATGCATACCCTTCGAAGATGACATTTGGTGTATTGCTGTCTTTCCAGGCATCTTGTTGTTCGTACAAGAGATCATGCATTTCCCAATATTTATTTTGCTTGGCTGCGGCTTCAGCTGCGCGGGCACTTGATCGGGCATTTTGGTGAATATCTTGCAAAGGGAAGTTGCGGAACTGGAATTGAATTTCGTTTGAATATTTTTCGATCACTTGTTTGATAATAGGGTGGTAAGAGCCACATGCTGGGCACTGAAAATCACCGTATTCGGTAAATTGAACACCTTTTGAGTTTTTCCCGGTCACGTTGTTACTAAGTTTACTTGTCGAGCCAGTTGGCGTTGCGCCAGGGGTAGCATCTTTCTTTGACGTTGCTACGTAAATTCCGACCAAACCTAGAACACAAACTGCTAATATAACCAAAAATCTTTTACTCATTCTTTTATAGTACCAAATTGTTAAGTCACATAACAGCCATCTGTTAGAGGTTTCTCCTCTAACAGATGGGGGGAGTGTGATTTTTAAATTAAGTGTATTGCGTGGGTACTTTCTACTTTATGGGTTTCACCCTATACTCATAGGTATGATTTTGTTTATTGTAATTATTCTATTAGCTAGCCTTACACTGCTCAGTGTTTCACTCCAAAAAACATACACAAAAGTCCCCCTCAAAGAACTAAAACGAAGAGCTAAATCAGGTGATGAATTTGCCAAAGC
Organism: uncultured Candidatus Saccharibacteria bacterium; assembly: GCA_964494545.1. Taxonomy (GTDB): domain Bacteria; phylum Patescibacteriota; class Saccharimonadia; order Saccharimonadales; family AWTP1-31; genus JAPLYT01. Next base: position 6,885 of record CAZBRN010000032.1, read on the forward strand.
TCTGTTCGCTGCTTCGGCATATGGGGTTAGTCTTGATCTACTTTTGTGGATTATTGTTGGGCTGAGCGCTAGTGGATTCTTCGTAGTTTTGTCGATCAATCTGCCGTCATGGCTGGCATTGTTCGGCTGTGCTTCTTTGTTGTGGATGGCTTTTGCATGGCTACCGACGGCGCGGGTTTCTGATGTTAGTCAGCGTATTGCCCAGCGGCTAGCTCCTGGATTAGCAAAACTCCTCAGTTACTTATACCCAGTGCTCAATCGCATTGCTGGATTTATCCATACGCGTGGAAAGATTACGATTCATAGCGGTATCTACCAAAAAGAAGATCTCATTGATTTGCTTGATAAGCAAGTCTTGCAAGCTGATAACCGGATGACTCCGTATGAAATTGGCATCGTCAAGAATGCGCTTACGTTTAGCGATGAGATTATTCGAGATGTGATGACACCAAAACGGGTAGTAAAAACGGTAGGAGCTGGTGATACAGTCGGCCCGATTCTGATGACCGAACTTCATAAGAGTGGATTCTCGAGGTTCCCTGTAGAAGATCCAGAATCAAAAGAAATAGTCGGAACACTTTATATGCATGATTTAGTGAATGTTAAGCAGGGTGGATTAGTAAAAGATCTGATGAAAAAAGCGGCTTTCTATGTAGCAGAAGACAAAACGCTTGATCATGCGCTGCAAGCGTTTTTGCGGACCAAGCATCATCTCTTCATGGTGGTAAATAGTTTCGAAGAAATCGTCGGTATCATAACTATCGAAGATGTCTTAGAGCGTGTACTTGGCAAGCAAATTGTCGATGAATTTGATCGCTACGATGACCTCCGGGCAGTGGCTGCATTGCAGGCCAAAGCTGATGCTAAGCGCCATACCCACGCTCCAGCAGATCCTGATCATACAATAGAAGTACCCCATGACATCGAAACAGAAAAAGCTAAAACCTAAAGTTCTCTTTGCCACAAGTAACCCTGGCAAATTGACAGAAGCATCAGTCTTTGCACAATCTGCAGGCGTTGATCTCGTATCTGTGAAGGATATCGGTGTTGAGCTCGATGTCGATGAGACGGGCGATACCTACGAGCAAAACTCTCTCCTTAAGGTAACTGCGTATGATGAAGCCCTGAACGATCCTGATCTTATAATTATTGCCGACGATAGCGGTATAGAAATTCCTGTACTCAATAACGCGCCTGGTGTTCATTCTCGGCGGTGGAACGGCAGCGTCATGACCGATCAGGAGATTATTGATTACTGTATGCAACAGCTAGCCGGCAAGATAGGATCCGAGCGTGATGCTCAGTTTGTGGCAGTGGTCACCGTCAAGATGCCTGGCCATCCAGTGAAATATTTTAGAGACTCAATGAGGTGTTATATTGTCGAGCATCCAAAATCTACCGATATAATCGAGGGGTTTCCGTTCAGATCGTTGATGTATCTACCAGAAATAGACAAGATGATTTATGAAATTCATGGGACAACACCTAAGAGCAGGAGCGGATTCCTGACTCATCGCGAAAAAGCACTCGCCAAAGCCTTTGACTGGATAGCCGTTCAGTCCAACAGTAATATGGTATAATTAGCGTTATGTTAACAGTGGTAATTAAGCAAGATAATAATATCCGGGTCGTCTAGCCGGACGTCTGCGGTGCGTTTTGCCTGAGTTATCGACCCTTTTCCAACCTGAATACAAATCAACTTATCCAAAAGGAACAATCATGAGAACACTTGCAAAAGACATCGCCGGAAGTATCGGCGGCCAGGCTACCGTACAGGGCTGGTTACATAAAAAAAGACTGTTAGGCGGACTAAACTTTATTAGCCTTCGAGACAGATCAGGACTGGTTCAAATACTGGTAGAGAAGGGCGAGGAAGTCGAAAAACTCCGCGGTCTTCAGATCGGTACCATCCTTTCAATTACCGGTGACGTCATCAAAGATGAACGAGCACCTGGTGGAGCAGAAATACATGATCCAGAAATCACCGTCCAAGTCCCTGTAGTCGATGAACCACCAGTAGAAATAGACAAGCCACTCAGTCACAAAAGTGAACACCTCGACACACTACTCGACAACCGTGTCATTGGTCTGCGAAACCTTCAAGAACAAGCTATCTTCAAGGTCCAGGCAGCAGTCGGATCAGCGGTGCGTAGCTATTTCGAAGAAAACGAATTCACCGAAATGCGAACACCTAAGCTACTAGCTGAAGCTACCGAAGGTGGCACCGAAGTATTTAAACTCGATTATTTCGGCAAAGAAGCCACTTTGGCCCAGAGCCCACAATTCTATAAGCAAATTATGGTTGGTGTGTTCGAACGTGTCTATGAAATCGCACCTGTCTATCGTGCCGAACCGAGCGCAACAACTCGTCACATGACCGAATATACCTCGATTGACTGCGAAATGGGCTTCATCGATTTTGACTACCTACTCAACTTTACGGGAGGTTTACTCAAGCACGTCGTAGAAAGCACCTGGAAGACTCACGAATATGCATTCAAAATGTGGAACGTTGTAAAGACAGAACTTCCTGAACGACCAGAAGATATCCCACGCATTACCATTGATGAGATCCATGAAATGTTCTTAAAAGCCACCAAAGAAGATCATGTTGGCGAAGACGACTTGGCACCTTCTGAGGAAAAATGGATTTGTGAGTGGGCTAAGAAAAACAAAGGTACCGACGCCGTTTTTGTAACTGGTTGGAGCGCCAAGAGTAAGACCTTTAAGTTCTACCACAAAGCAGACGAGCAAGATGCAAATGTAGCGCTGCGAGCCGACCTCCTCTTCCGCGGAGTAGAAATTGCTACCTTGAGCATGCGCCAGAACGAATATCCAAAGCTTCTTGCACAGATGGAAGAACGGGGAATCGATCCAACTCATCCAGGGTTTGCGCCGTACGTGAGTGCCTTTAAATACGGCATGCCACCACACGGTGGATTCGGATTGGGCCTTGAGCGACTTGTTGAAAAACTCTTCAAGCTCAACAACATTAAAGAAG
>CAZBRN010000033.1:0-9574 GCA_964494545.1 uncultured Candidatus Saccharibacteria bacterium
GTTTTGTTGATAGGAAGCTGTTTGCCGAATACAATCCACTTCTGAGATTTATCGACTACGCTATTGAAAAGGCTAACCGCTGTTTGAGGGAGACTACTGACGATACCAACGGTAATGATGAGTGATATACCGTTACCAATATTCTGCTCTGTAATGAGCTCTCCGAGCCACATCAATATCATCGAGCCACCAGTGAGTGCGGCGACCATTAACACCCATTGCATAAGTGAAGTGTTGGCAGTGATATCGCCGAGACCACCGATACTTGAAGCAGATTGGCGTACTAAGTAAATAGCTCCAATTGACTGCATGATGGCGAGGGGTAGCGCCAGAATACGGGTGTACTGATTGATCTTCGTTCGACCGTACTCACCTTCTTTGTTAAGGGCTTCAAGCTGAGGAATGGCCTTCGTGAGAAGCTGGACAATAATAGAGGCGTTAATGTATGCACCCATACCAACAAGCATGATTGAGAAATTAGCCAATGCACCACCGGACAGTACGTTTATGAAACTAAATAACTGAGGTGTATCCTTGGAACTAAAAACATTCTCGAGAACTTGCTTGAGGGTCTTTGGGTCACTAAGCGGGACTGGGATATGGGCAAAAATACGGAATACTAAAATCATCCCAAGGACAGCTAGAATGCGTTTTCGCATATCAGCGCTTCTGAGTGAACTCCAGATTACTTTCCAGCTCATGTAATGTCTGTACCCTTCTCGTGACTAATGGTTCTAGTATACCAGTTGATGGTGTGGATGAAACCGAATTAACGATGTGATTTTTATGTAACGAATTTATTACTTCGTAGAAGTAACAGGTCGTTTTGTTTGCTCAACACGAGTAAACGTACCGCCAGCTTTGACGATCTGCGCAATTGCAGTTTTGCTAGCAACTTGAAGAGACACAGCGTGCTTCTTGGTTGTTTCGCCTTTTACGATCAGTTTAACGCGAACAAATGGGTTTGTGATGAGACCAGCTGCTGCAAGTGTTTCAGTATTGATGGTTGCACCGAGAGCATCGAGTGCGCCAGTGTAAACAACTTGTGGTGGTGTACGGTGTGAGGTAAAACCACGAAGTTTTGGAAAACGTTGAGCAAGCGGTGTTTGACCACCTTCAAATCCAGGACGTTGACTAAAGCCAGCACGAGCTTTTTGACCTTTCGTACCACGACCAGAGGTTTTACCCTGACCTGCAGCAATACCACGTCCAACACGCTTTGGTGATTTTTTAGAGCTGATATCTAGTTGGCTATAGTTCATTTCGTTTCCTTACTCTTTTTGTCGGCGACGGTAGCGTCAGCGACTTTCTTGGCTGCAACCTTCTTAGGTGCTGTTTTAGCGTCATTCTTTGTAGTGACCCAATTCTTAGCTGGAACAAGACTTTGAAGCGCTGCAAGTGTAGCATAGGCGGTGTTTGTCTTGTTGGTTGAACCAAGTGATTTGCTGAGTGCATTTCGAACACCTGATACTTCAAGGATAGTTCGAACGACACCACCAGCGATAAGTCCGGTACCAGGACTTGCTGGCTTGATGAGGATGTTAGCACCGGCAACTTTTGCGGTTGCTTCGTGTGGAAGTGTTTCTTTGTAGAGATGGATTGAAACCATGTTCTTTTTTGCTACTTCCATTGCTTTCGCGACAGCAGTAGTTACATCGGCGCCCTTTGCAGAGCCAATACCGATTTTATTCTTGCGATCACCAACTACGGCGAGAGCACGGAATCGGAACCGACGACCACCTTTTACAACACGTGCAACACGGTCGATAGCAAGGATTCGCTCATCAAATTGTTTTTCTTCTGGGGTTTGATCTCGGTCGTTACGGCCTGAGTTACGATTATTCTGCATGATTAAAACTCCAGTCCATTCTTACGTGCTGCTTCTGCAAGCGCGCGAACTCGTCCATGATAGATTCGTCCTCCGCGGTCAAACACGACTTTGCTGATCTTTGCTGCTTTTGCCTTTTTAGCGATCTCGCTACCAATGGTTTCTGCTCGCTCAGTCATTGTGCCAGTGACTTTTGCGCCATTGGTGCTGACATGAACAAGAGTTTTGCCGGTTGAATCGTCAATAACTTGAGCGACGATATGTCGGTTGCTGATAAATACTGAAAGACGCGGTCGTTCAGTCGTACCAATAACTGTAGAACGGACGCGGTTTTTACGCTGCGCGAGGTTTTGAATTTTCTTAGTTAATCGGTTCATAGTTTATTTATCCTTACCTGACTTACCGCTCTTACGGATAATGCGTTCGCCAACATATTTGATACCTTTGCCCTTATATGGCTCTGGCTTTTTAAGTGCTCGAATTTCTGCAGCAACTTGTCCAACTTGCTGACGTGAAATACCACTGATCGTAACAATGTTCTGTTCAATCGTTGCAGTAACTCCGGCAGGTAGTTTGTAGATGACGTCGTGAGAGAAACCAAGGCTGAATTTTAGATCAGTTCCTTGTGCTACAACACGGAAACCTACTCCGTTGATTTCAAGTTTTTTGCTGAAGCCCTTGGTGACACCTTCAACCATATTGTTGACGAGGGCACGCATGAGACCGTGCTTTGCACGAATCTTTGGTTCGTCATTTGCACGAGTTACGATCAGTTGTTCACCCTCTTGAGCGACAGTGATTTCTGGAATCGTAAATTGTGATAACGTACCTTTAGAGCCGGATACAGTAATTGCGTGCGTCTCAATTGTTACTGAAACTCCCGTGGGAACTGTGATTGGTGATTTGCCTACGCGACTCATATTTAATAAACCTTACATATTAATTCGCCACCGATGCCGGCTGCCTTGGCTTGTTTGCCCGTCATCATACCTTTTGAGGTAGAAACGATAACAATACCACGACCGCTTTTGATCTGCGGGATGTCTTTTGATGCGACGTAGTATCGTCGACCAGGCGTACTGAGACGCTTGATTTCGGTGATACGTGCGTTGGTACTTTCATCGTTGATAGTAACGTGAAGTGTTTTGCCAATGCTGGCATCACTCACGGTTACTTTATCGATGAAATTATTCTTTTGCAATAAACTTGCAACTGATTCTTTAACTTTACTGTGGGGCATTAATACCTCTGTTTTTCGAACGGCAATAGCGTTACGAATTCGAGAAAGCATATCTGCGATTGGGTCTGTAGATGTAGTAGACATAGTATTCCTTACCAGCTTGCTTTCGTTACGCCTGGGATTTCACCCTTTGAGGCATGTTCACGGAATGATAGACGAGAGAGTCCGAATGTACGCATGTATGAGCGTGGTCGTCCTGTCTCGATGCATCGGTTCTTGAATCGAGTTGGAGATGAGTTCCGAGGGAGAAGATGTAGGCCGTCGAGGTCTCCAATTTTCTTGAGTTCTGCACGCTTGTCGGCGTACTTTAGAATCATTTTCTTACGCTTTAGATCGCGTGCGATGTTAGATTTTCGTGCCATTTATTTAGTCTCCTTTTTCTCGAATGGCATACCGAACTTGGTCAGTAATGCTCTTGATGCTTCAGCACTGCTGGCTTTGATTACAAATACTACTTGCAGGCCGTGGACGGTAGTGGTTTCTTCGAACGTTAGTTCTGGGAAAACTGATTGGTCAACAAATCCGATACTGTAGTTACCTGACTTATCAAATGCACCTGCCTTAACACCGTGGAAGTCACGAAGCCTTGGAAGTACGATATTGATGAGTCGATCGGTGAATTCGTACATTCGGTTACCACGGAGGGTAACTTTGATACCAATTTTGTTGCCTTCACGGAGTTTGAATCCAGCGATAGATAGTTTAGCAATGGTATCGACTGGTTCTTGACCGGTGATTTTTCGGATAGTGTTGCTAGCAGTTTCAAGAATTTTCTTGTCGTCTTTAGCGCGGCCAAGACCGACGTTCACAACGATTTTCTCGAGACGAGGAACTTGGTGGGGGTTAACCAGGCCGAGCTCTTTCTGGAGTTCAGCAGCATACTGAGTGTTATAGAGATCTTTCAGGCGTGCAACATAGGCAGCAGACTTTGCAGTCGTTTTCTTTGCGGTAGCTTTTGGTGCAGCTTTGGTGGTAGTTTTTGCGTCAGCCATTACTTGATCTCCTTTCCACTCGTTTTGAATACACGAGTCTTTGCGCCTTTGGCGTCAATTTTGTATCCGATTCGGCTAGCCTTTTTGGTAGCAGGGTCAAGGATACCAACCTTTGATACATCAATAGGTTTGGTCAAAGGAATAATTCCACCTTGAGGATACTGCTTGTTTGGCTTCATGTGCTTCTTAACAATGTTGATACCTTCGACAGTAACTTTGTTGAGTGTTGGGTGAGTAGCTAATACTTTGCCAGATTGACCTTTGTATTTACCAGCACGCACAACAACAACATCGTCTTTTTTGAGGCGAATCTTGAAAACTGTCTTAGTTGTAGATTTGATGTCTTTCATTATAGAACCTCCGGAGCCAGAGAAATAATCTTGGCATACCCTAGGTCACGTAGTTCTCGTGGCACAGGGCCAAAGATACGAGTTGCCTTAGGTAATTTATCGTCACCAATAATGACTGCAGCGTTATCATCGAAACGAATGGTTGATCCGTCTTTACGACGAATAACGTATTTTGTTCGAACAACAACGGCACGCACTACTGACTTCTTCTTAACGTTACCCTGTGGGTTTGCTTGCTTAACGGTAGCAACGATGACATCGCCAACGCGGGCGTATCGTCGCCTTGTTCCGCCGAGAACGCGGATACAGAGGATTTCTTTGGCACCGCTGTTATCGCAGACACCAAGTCGTGATTCTTGTTGGATCATGAGGTCACCTCGCTATCGCTCGGTAATGAGATGGGAGTATCCCCTCTCATCGCGCCGTCAGCAGGCGAAGCCTGACTGTCGGGCTGCTCACCCCTAGCTTTTTTAACTTTGGTTGCTTTGCTTGTTTCAGGTTCAGTCTGTGCTTCTGCAGTAATTGCTTCGACAGTCTGATCCTGAGAGATTGCAGCACGAGTTACGATTGAATCAAGCGTGTGGCGTTTGCGTGCGCTGAGCGGTCGTGTCTCGCTGATGATGACGGTGTCGCCGTGGCGAGCTTCGTTTTTTTCATCGTGAGCCATAAATCGCTTGCTTGTAGTAAATGCCTTACGGTAGATTGGGTGATTTTTGTGTGTGAGAACAGAAACAACGATAGTCTTATCGGTCTTGTCTGATACTACGACACCAGTGAGGGTTTTAGCCATTATGCATTCTCCTTTACTAGATGTTCACTGAGTATGGTTAGCATACGAGCTAGATCCCTTCGTTTTGCGCGGACTAACCGAACATTAGTAATCTCGCCCATGTGGACTCGACGACGAAGCTCAGCGATTTCATCGCGAAGCTTAGTGCTCTCTAGTGCTAGTTCTGCTGTGGTTAATTTACGGATATCTGATAGTTTCATAGTATTATGCCTCATCCTTAACTAAGAATTTGGTCTTGATTGGAAGTTTGTGGCTAGCGAGTCGCATTGCTTCTCGAGCGATTTCTTCGCTAACACCCTGCATTTCAAACAGGATGGTTCCTGGTCGCACTTTTGCGACGAAGAATTCTGGGTTACCTTTTCCGCTACCCATCTTTACGTCTTGTGGTTTGCGGGTTACAGGCGTGTGAGGGAAAATTCTGATCCAGATCTTTCCACCACGCTTGATGTAACGAGTCATCGCTTGACGACTTGCTTCGATCTGACGGCTGGTGATACGATCACTGCCCATGCTCTGGAGTGCAAAGTCTCCGAAGGCGATATAGTTACCGCTGGTCGCAACGCCGGTAATTCGGCCTTTGCGTACCTTTCTGAATTTAGTTCGTTTTGGCATTAACATGTTAGGCTACCTCACCTTTATAGATCCATACCTTAACGCCGATGAGTCCAGCAGGAGTCTTGGCGTTAATGTGAGAATAATCAATATCTGCACGGATGGTGTGAAGTGGGACACTTCCCTGAACTTCTTTTTCACGTCGGCTCATTTCTGCGCCGTTAAGTCGTCCAGCAACTTCTACGCGAATACCTTTTGCGCCAGCACGCATAGTTGCTGCTGCAGTAGATTTAACCGCTCGTCGGAACGAAATTCGTCGTTCGATTTGGTGAGCGATGTTCTCTGCAACGAGCTTAGCGTGGAGTTCAGGCTTCTTAACTTCTTCGATGTTGACACGAGTCTGTGCGCCGTAGATTCGCTCAATAGCTGCTTTGAGTTCTTGAGCACCAGTACCACCACGACCGATTACAACACCAGCTTTTGCAGTATAAATAGTAACGGTTACGAGGTTTGGAGATCGTTCGATATCAACTTTGTTGATAGCGGCACGTGAACCAAGCTTGTCGCTGATCATCTTGCGGACCGATAGATCCTTGGCAAGATAGTTCGCGTAATCACGCTTGCTTGCAAACCATTTGCTGCGCCAGTCTTTGTTGACCTGGAGACGCATGCTGATAGGGTTAACTTTTTGTCCCATATTATTTAGCCTCTTTCTTGGTTTTCGTAGTTTCGCTAGCTACGGCTTCAGCTTTTGCTTTCTTGGAAACGCGAGCTTCACCATCGACAACCACACGAATGTGACTTGTTCGACGTTGGAACGGTAATGCGCGACCTTGAGCAGCAGGACGGAATCGTTTGAGACGAACACCAGGAGTTACGCTAATTTCCACGATCTGGAGTGTATCAGGCTTGAGATTGTGATTGTGGTCAGCGTTAGCACGAGCAGATTCGATAGCTTTGCGGACAGGAATAGCAGATGCACGTGGAACGTGCGAAAGGATTACAAGAGCGTCGGAAACTGTGCGACCACGCACGAGAGCGGCTACGACGCCGACCTTGCGGGGGCTCATGTTTACGCCTTTAGCGGTAGCGAGGACACCCATTATCGTTTGCCTTTCGCGAGCTTACCGCCGTGTGAACGGAATTTACGGGTAGGTGAAAATTCACCAAGTTTGTGTCCAACCATGTTCTCAGTGATAAATACTGGCACATGAACTTTACCGTTATGAACGGCAATGGTTCGGCCAACAAAATCAGGAGAAATAGTAGAAGCACGAGCCCATGTTTTGATGATGGTTCGGTTTTCGTCACCCAAAGCACTTACTTTACGAGCAAGCTTGGGGTCGATAAATGGTCCTTTTTTTAGTGATCTGCTCATTATATTTCCTTAATCTGCCTTACTTACGCTTAGCCGCATGACGACTTTTTACTATAAACTTGAGTGTACTCTTACGCGTGCGAGTCTTGTAACCCAAAGTCTTCTGGCCCCAAGGGGTTCGAGGATCTTTAGCAGTACCGTGACGTCCACCATCACCACCACCGTGTGGGTGATCTGCAGCGTTCATGACGACACCACGTACACCTGGGCGAATACCCTTGTGTCGGTTACGTCCAGCTTTACCAATTTTAATGTTTTGGTGCTGTTCATTACCCATACGGCCAATGCTAGCCATACATTCTTGGAGAACCATACGTACTTCACCAGATGGCAAACGTACTTGAGCATATGCTCCTTCTTTCGCCATAAGCTGAGCGCTTACTCCGGCACTACGTACCATTTGAGCACCACCAGCTGGCTGAAGTTCAATTGCGTGAATCAAGCTACCAACAGGGATATTTTTGAGGGCGAGTCGGTTACCAATTTCGATTGGTGCTTCTTCGCCACTAGTAATAACTTGGTCAACTTTCATGCCTTTTGCAGCAAGAACATAGTGGTAAGTGCCATTTTGTTCTTTGATACGTGCAATACGAGCACTACGGTTTGGATCGTATTCGATAGCCTCGATAGTAGCAGAACTACCAGCTGCAAGCTTGAAGTTCATAATTCGGTAGAATTGTTTTGCTCCACCACCCCGGTGACGAGTCGTGATACGACCTTGGTTGTTTCGGCCGCTTACTCGCTTTTTGATGACGAGGAGTGATTTGATAGGACGCTTTGCGGTAATTTCGCTCATGTCCTGAGTGGTCATTCCACGGAGACCAGGGGTCGTAGGGTTATATGCTTTAATAGCCATCTTACTTCACCTCTTTCTTGGCAGCTGCTTTTTTAGCTGTCTTCTTTGGTTCTGGTGCTTTGTCTTCAGGTGCGTCGAAGATCGGGATGTGATCGCCAGCAGCAACAGTGACATATGCTTTTTTCATATCAGCACGGTAGCCAACGCCAGCTCGAGCGCGCTTGCGACGAGCAGCAACTGCTTTGCCTTTTTGTACGACGATACGTACTTGCAGAACAGTTACGCCAAACTGTGAGCTAACAGCGTCAGCAACAGTTAGTTTGGTAGCTGTCTTTGGTACGACGAATACGTATACATTGTCTGCCATGCTTAGAGCGTAGGCTTTTTCTGACATACGTGGCTTGAGAGTAACGCTATTCATTATTTTGTCTCCTTGGTGGTCGTAGCGGTAGTTGCGTTGAGCCAGTCAGTGATGATTGGAAGTGCTGCTTTGGTGACAATTACGTGATGTGCGTTGATGAGGTCAAACACGTTGAGGTAGGTCGCTTGTACAACTTTGAGCTCAGCGATGTTAGTAGTTGCTCGAGTTAGTTCAGGAGTCTTTTTATCGACAACTACGAGCGTTTGTCGTTTAGCACCGAGCTTTGAGAGCAATGATGCGACGTCACTGGTTTTGCCATTGCTGGCGTCGAATGATTCGATGATAGCGAGCTTGCCTTCTTGGGCGCTCAAGCTTAATGCTTGACGAACAGCAAGTCGTTTAGCTTTGACGTTGATTTTGTGAGAGTAGTTTTCGAGACCGGTTGGACCGAAAGTGATACCACCGCCGCGCCAAATTGGCACTCGAGAGCTACCGAAACGTGCACGTCCAGTACCCTTTTGTTTCCAAGGCTTTTTACCACCACCACGAACGAGTCCGCGAGTTTTGGTAACAGCGAGGTTTTCACGACCGTTTGCAAGATACGCTACATACGCGTGCTTGATAAGTTCGTGATTAGCGACTTCTACTTCGAAAACATCTTTGTCGAGCTTTGCAGCCGTAGTTGCTTTTGCGCCAGATTTTGTATAAGTTGCAATGCTCATGACGAGGCTCCTTCTATAAGTACAATGCCTTTGCGTGGTCCAGGAACTGCGCCAGAAACACCAATAACGTTGAGCTCAGTGTCGATAAGTGCAATCTTGAGGTTCTTAACGCTAACTTGTTCGTGACCCATCTGTCCAGCCATTTTCTTTCCATTGAAAATGCGTTGAGGGTACATAGAACCGATTGAACCAGGACGTCGGTAGCTTCCACCACCATGAGTCTTACGTCCACGGTGGAAGTTGTGGCGCTTGATAGTACCAGCCCAACCTTTACCTTTGCTTGTACCAGTGACTTTGACGAGATCGCCAACTGAAAAGACCTCGGCGGTAAGTTCGGTTCCTACGCTAAGGTCTTGGGTCTCTTCTTCTTTTAGTTTTTCTGTGCGAAACTCACGAATGAGTTTGCTGGTTGCTCCGCTAGCCTTGAGATGTCCTGCCATGGTCTTGCCAATTTTCTTTGACGCTTCTGCACCAACTTGAATAGCTTGATAGCCATCAGTCTCGACAGTTTTGACCTGGGTAACAGTATTTGGGGTAGCGGAAAGCAAGGTTACAGCGATAACTG
>CAZBRN010000034.1:0-9244 GCA_964494545.1 uncultured Candidatus Saccharibacteria bacterium
ACTACCGTAACAGCTTGGGTTATTGTTATCGTCTGTGCGTCCGTTTTATTCAAGAACGGCACAACTACCATCAACACAGCTGCGGATGCAGCCCAAGCCTTGCAACCACTCGTAAAAGGATTCCCGAATGCCGGCCTAATCGCTAAGCTTATTTTCTCTGTTGGAATAATCGGAATTGGACTCTTAGCAATCCCCGTACTTACAGGGTCTTCATCGTATGCGATAAGTGAAGCGGCCGGGTGGAAAGAAGGTCTCCACTTTAGGTTTAAGAAAGCCCGGGCATTTTATGGCGTCATTGCGGCCGCTACTGTTATTGGTCTATCGATAAATTTCCTTGGCATCAACCCTATCAAGGCTTTAGTGTTCACGGCAGTATTTAATGGTATAGCATCGATACCTCTTCTATTTTTGATAGCTCGGGTTGGGAATAGTAAGAAAATTATGGGAGAGTATAAAAATAAACGACTCAGTAATTTTCTAGTGACCCTAGCTTTTCTCGTCATGACAATATCAGTACTTATCCTATTTTTCGCAATGGCTACGGGCAAATGCTAAATGTTACAATACATGCAAATGTTAGATCTCATTGTAGCCGCCGGGCCAATTTTTATCCTACTTGTTCTGTCAGAAATTCTATGGAGATCAAAAGTACTTCGAGGTGAAGCAGCTCGAAAAGTTTTACATATCTTTATTGGCTGTTACATTGCAGCCTGGCCATTCCTAATGCCGTTCCGAACTGTTCAATTTATCAGTATTGCATTGCTTATTGTCGTATATATTTCGCACACGTTACACATTTTTCATGCGATTAATGGTGTCAAACGTAAAACTTGGGGCGATGTATTATATGCCGTAGCAATTGGAGTCACTGCCTCGCTCACTAAAAATCCCTGGGTGTTTACCATTGCGATACTGCATATGAGCTTGGCAGACGGATTAGCAGGACTCATGGGAACCCACTACGGGAAACACAATTCCTACACGATCTTTGGCTATGAGAAAAGCGTAGTGGGCACAGTTACATTTGCATTGTGCTCGTATGCGATACTTCTCGCGACTGCCCCTCATCATCCAGCAGGTATTCCGATAATTGCGTTATACGTACTTCCGTTGATTGCAGCCGCTATCGAAAACCTAGGAATTGCCGGAACAGACAATGTACTTATTCCACTTCTTATAGTTGCAGTTTTTAGTGTAACCTAAACGAACGGTTACGAGAGTATATCTTGCTTTTTCCAAGGGCCATGTGCACGTAGTGCATATACAATAACGACAACATCTACAAGCTCCTGAATGGCAGCACCGTAAATTGGAGGGAACTTACCGGTGGCAAAAATAAACATCAAGATAGTGCTCATGATGATACCCGTTATAATTGCTTGTTTCGCGATGCGGATTGTTCGCTTAGCGATATCAACACCAACTGCAACCTGCTCAAAATTATCGAGCATAATAACAACATCAGCGGACTCACTAGCAGCCGTAGAGCCCCGAGCGCCAAGTGCAACACCAACATCAGCAGAAGTTAGTACTGGTGCATCGTTCACTCCATCACCCACAAAACCTACAGGTTTCTGAGTAACATTATCGAGCGCTCGCAATTTATCGCCAGGAAGCGCATCGGCTATAACTTGGTCTATCCCAAGTTGCTTCGCGATTATGCCGGCGGTAGTTTTATTGTCGCCCGTTACCATCAAAAAGTGTTTGATACCGAGTTTCTTAAGTCGGACCAAGGTCTTTTTTGCATCAGGTCGCAAGGCATCTTCGAAAGTAATAACTCCAGCTAGCGTTCCACCAATTGCAACGTAGGCAGCGGTAGTGGCAATTTGAGATTGCTTAAAACTTTTTGGCAATGTCACTTTCATCTGCTCTATAAGACTGAATCGTCCAACGAGTATATCCGAACCTGCCACATGAGACTCAAGACCTTTACCGGTGATTTCGCGAATATGCTTTGCTTTGGCGAGCTTAATACCTTGATCTTTTGCACGAGTAACGATTGCACTCGCAAGTACGTGATTTGAATTCTGCTCAAGTGTTGCTGCCATTTTTAGTACTTCGTCTTTTTTAAACGAGCCATATACGATGACATCTTTGACGATCGGAGTACCTTTGGTGAGCGTTCCGGTCTTATCAAAACCAAAAGTTTTTGCACTTGCTAGTTGTTCTAGAGCTGAACCGTTCTTAATAATAATTCCGTGTTTAGCAGCCCGACTCATACCACTTATCAAAGCGATAGGCGCACCAAGTATCAGAGGACATGGAGTTGCTACGACGAGCACTTGCAAGAATCTCAGACTATCACCGCTCAGCGCCCACGCGCCAAAAGCGATCGTAAAGGACAGGAACGTAAACGGTACTGCATAGCGGTCCGCCATTCGGACAAACGGTGATTTACTGGCTTGAGCTGACTTAACGAGTTTTATGATCTGGCTGAATTGGCTGTCATCGGAATTGTTGATAGCTTTTGCAGTAATAGCACCATCAATATTTATGGAGCCACTAAGTAGATCTGCCCCAACGGTCTTATTAACAGGCAGGCTTTCACCTGTAAGGCTTGATTCATCGAAATCGGAAATACCTTCCAAAATGACAGCATCTACAGGAACAACTTCGCCAGGTTTGATGAGGATTTTGTCGCCAACTACGACTTCGCTCACAGGAATATCGAGTTCCTTACGACCACGAATAACATGGGCTTTTTGAGGAGCACGAGCAAGCAAGGCGGTTAGTTCTGACTGTGCTCTTCGCTCAGCGTAATCTTCCAGAGCAGCACCACCGGTCAACATAAAGACAATAATGATTCCTGCCCAGTATTCTTCAAACAGAACAGAGCTGATGATGGCAGTAACTGCCAGAATATCGACACCATAGGTACCCATACGTAAATCTTGAATCATACCCCAGACGAGTGGAACAGCGTTTGCAAAGGCGCTCACCGCAAGCACAATATGTGCGGCAGTTTGCTTACCAAGTAGACTCAACACTCCTGCGATTGCAATCGAGATAATAACTAATCCGAATTGTTTATATTCTGTAAAAAATCGAACAATTTTAATCAATGTTTTCTTCATAAACGCTCTCCTCTTTCTATACAGTATAACAGAGGGAAGCAAAGATTACAGAACTAGACCAATGGCAATAAAAAACCACCGGAATATTTCATCCGGTGGTATCGCATAAATCCCTCCTATTATTCGTTAGTTGTAGATGAATCTGAATCATTGTCGTCATGCATCATGCCGCCTCGATCCATTCCACCGCCGTGTCCACCATGATGGCCGGGACCTCCGCCCATGACATAGCGAGCAAATTCTGTAGGAATTCCATTATCGCTAATCCACTTGTCAATCTCAGCACGTTTCGTATCCATGGCTGCTTTGCGTTCAGCCTGCGTCTTATCTTTTAACGCTTCCATGTCTGTTTGACGTGTTTTTTGTAACTCAGCAGCTTTGGCAATAATTTTATCTTCCTGGTCTTGAGTTAGCGTGCCAGCCTTTACGGCGGCATCCAGCTTCGTCTTCACATCTGCTGCATGCTCTGCCTGGCGAGCAGAGTGCTCTTCGTCAAAGACTTTCTTCACATCATCCTTATTAAGTTTGAATTTAGTCGAAAGTTTTTCGATGAGACTTTGTTGCGGATTAGTATTTGTACTTGTTGCGGCACTCGCAAGTCCAACACTTCCTAAGCTACCCAAACCTACTGCAGCGACGGCTCCCCCTACCAGTAATGATTTTTTAATTCGACTCGTAATATTATCCTCCTTGGTTACATAATGGTGCGCTCATCTACCGAGTATCTAGCGAACGAAAGTCCGCATACACGATACTTCTGCCGGTTCTGTAGCGCGCATTGACGCGTTTCACGTGTCAACATCAATACAATACCAAGCCCAGTTGAATGTTTGCTGAAGCCGTAAACAAGCAGGATCTACCAGCTACCGCTTGCGCCGCCACCACCGAATCCGCCACCACCAAATCCGCCGAATCCGCCACCACCCGATGATCCTCCACCTCGAGTTGATCCACCAGCCCACCATGCAGGAGAAAGTCCACGACTTGTCCGGTCTTTGTAGTTATTTGATACTACCCAGTCAAACAAGAAACCCAGGATTCCAAAGCCGAGTACTGCAAAGATGAGCACTTTAAATAGTAAGCCTATTATTATTCCTACTACTATGCCAAGAATTCCTCCGGCCCACCACGATTTTGATCGAGCCAATATCGATCCTATCCAGACGGGAATAAACAAAAGAAAGAAAAGCAAATCAACGTAGTTTCCAATCCCATCGTCGGATGCCGTGTAGCTCGACACATATTCACCATGGATCGATTGAATTATCTTCGTTACACCACTTGAAATACCACCGTAATAATCACCTTTTTTGAAATCTGGTGTAATATCATTTTTAATGATTCGTCCGGCTTGTGCATCGGTCAAAGCGCCCTCGAGCCCATAACCGACTTCAATCCGAATCTTACGATCATCTTTAGCAATAACTAGCAGTACCCCGTTACTCTTTTCTTTTGTACCAATACCCCAAGAACGAGCTACCGCGATAGAAAAATCTTCGATCGATTGCCCTTCTAGACTGGACACCATCAAGACTGCAATCTGATTGCTCGAGGCAGTGCGCTCAGCAGCTATAGTCTTTGAAAGTATGCTTATTTGTGAAGGGATTAATGTATTCGTCTGATCAACAATTGGGCTCGAAGTCGGAACACTAGGGATAGCGAGAGCAAGCGCACTCTGTGAAGCAAAAAGTACTATGAATGCAGAAACGAACGATACTATACGCTTGGAAAAACGCATTGTGGCTAGAATTTTACGGCTGGTGCTTTATCCGCACCGGCATCAGCTTGGAAGTAAGGGAATTCCTTGAAGCCAAAGATAATAGCGGTAATATTGGTAGGGAATTTTTGAATCGAAGTATTGTAAGTATTGCTCGCATCGTTGAAATCTTTGCGCGCTACGGCAATTCTATTTTCGGTGCCTTCAAGCTGCACTTGCAAATCTTGGAAGCCTTGAACAGCTTTGAGCTCAGGGTAATTCTCGGTTATTGCCAAAAGTCGGCTCAACGCTCCACCAAGTTCACCTTGCGCGTCTTGGTATGTCTTAAGTTGTTCTGCAGTAATTTTATTTGGGTCAACTTGGATTCCGGTTGCTTTAGATCGGGCTTCGACTACTTTAGTGAGCGTATCCTGTTCGAAATTAGCAGCACCTTTGACGGTACTCACTAAGTTCGGTACTAAGTCTGAACGACGTTGGTATTGTGTCTGGACGTTAGCGAGTGATTTTCGAACGTTTTCACGCTTAGTCACTAATCCGTTATAACCTCCGACAACGGTAAGTACGATGAGAAGCAGAACCCCACCGATAATCCCTGGTATTAGCCATTTACTTTGTGCTGTTTTGTTCATGTGAAGAGCCCTTGTTTATGTACTATCAGTGTAGCAGGCTCTGCAAACTTGATATACTCACCAGCGATTCGAACAATCGAGACAACGAACAACGCTAATCTGACTGCTCTTTGTAACGATTACATCGCAATGGCTCTAGAACAACCGGACCAAGGTACAGGCTTTTACGAGGATTCATTTGGAATGATCGATGACCGCACTGCAGCCGACCCAATTATAGTGAGCATTTATGATGCTGTTGCAAGCTCAATCGGTTTTGATAGGTACGGAAAAATATGGACGAGAGTCGTAACCGATCCTGAACAAATAGCTAGTGATGCGGCCGAATTTCCTGGTATCCCCTTATATACGTGGCATACTGACTTTGAAATTGTAAAACGGTATGGGAAGGCTCGGCTACTTCGCAGAACACTTGATCGCTATACTTTTACCACCGGTGGCGAAGGAACGCTCGGTATTGAAGGGTCTATAGACATTACTAACTATCGAAAAATACACGAAATTCCATGCCCTTTTGACATGGATGTCCTAGAAATAGAAAACGCACTCAACGAAATGCCTGAGGGGCTAGTTGGTGGTAATGATAATTTTGTTCGAGCGCCTGCAGATAAAAGTGAGTTTGAAGCACTGTACCCATGCACTGAAGCTCCTGTGGATGTCTGGAATATATACGACCCCGATACCATCCATTCGATGCAGGCAAATCTCACGCTTGGACGATTAATTCTCGCTACGAGTAAGGCATAGATACCAAAATCAAATATGGGTCGTGGATCTCACCCTTCCCAAAACAAAAACCCCAGCTTTCGCTTGGGGATTTCGTTATGGGGCGAGCTATGGGAGACAGCATTTCATAACTTTCTCGAAGCAAGCTTCTGCGAGAGTTACTCATGAACGAACCGCCCGACCTATCATCTTTTGCATACGCAAAATATGGGTCGTGGTTTCTTGTCCGAGAATCATCGCAAATAAAAAGAGCCAGCACTGCTGACTCGTTTTATTTGGGGCGAGCTATGGGGATCGAACCCACGACCTTCGGAACCACAACCCGACGCTCTAACCAACTGAGCTAAGCCCGCCGTATAACTGACCTATTATATCTGTTAACAACCGTCTTTACAAGCGCATCAACCGAGTGTCAATTTAGTTTTTACAATACTATACAATATTATGCTTGACTATTATTCAAGTTGTAGTATACTTCTTGTCAAGTATGAAATCATTAGACGAATACGAAGAAACATTATTAACCGGCTGGGAAGAGGTCTATAAAAAAGGCCAATTGACGCTATGGATTTTCTTGGCGCTCAAAGACTCCCCTAAACATATGGCTGGAATTAAACAATTCATTAGTGACGCTACCAATGGTTCTTTGGTCGCAGATGATCAAAGTATGTATCGTGCATTACGAAAGTTCAACGATACTGACATGATCGCCTACACTTCGGAACCCAGCGAAAGTGGACCAGATCTTAAGGTCTATGGCCTTACAGAAACAGGCTCAAAAGTGCTTGATGCTTTTGTGAAGCGAAACGTTATAGAAGTGTTCTTTAAGCCAGAAATAAAGCACCTCGTTGAAAGGAGCGTGTAGACAATGAAGACAAAAGAAATCGGTAAGTTCAAAAAAGCATGGTTGCTTACGAAAGCATCATGGAAAGCATTGCTATTAGATAAAGAACTAGTTGCTCTTCCAATTATTGGATTTCTTGCAAGCGTAGTATCTATTATCCCATTCGTTGTTTTTACCATCTTCAAACATGAGTTAGTTTTTAGTTTAGTCACGGGCGATCAAAGTTTCGAAGCCCACCCTACCGCACTTGGTTATATACTATTTGCTCTGTTCATTATCGTCACAACTGCAATCAGCTCTCTCTTTGGTGGTGCTGTTGTCCACGGCGCAATCGATCGATTTAATGGCAATAATCCAACAATAAGTAGCAGCTTCAAGGCAGCCCGCGCACACGCAGGCTCATTAATTCAATTCGGTATTTTCGCAACATTTGTCGGAATTATTATTTCTGAAGTAGCCCAAAGAATTCCCTATTTTGGGGCTAAAGTTATCGCATGGATGGCAGGCTCGGCTTGGAATATTGCATCGTTCTTTGCTGTACCCGTAATCGTTACCTCGTCTACACCAATCGGTCCCATCAAGGCGACCAAAAAAAGTATCGCTATCATTAAGAAAGTGTGGGGTGAAAGCCTTATCGTTTCTATCACTATAGGTCTCATTAGCTTCCTCATCACCATGGCCTACGTTACTGGCATCGTCGCAATCATGGGGCTTGGTGCCGCACTCAGCGCCAACGCTTGGTATTTTGGTATCATCGGTGTCCTTGGGTTCCTCGGACTTATTGTAATCATTTTCATCTTCTCAGTTCTAGAAGCATTCACCAAAGCTGCAATCTACCACTATGCAGTAACTGGCGAATCTCCGGCAACATTCGACAATCGTCTCATGCGAACTGCCTTCACAACCAAAAAAGCCCGCAAGCTTTTCAGCAATAGCTAATTTGACAAGTCATCCTTTTAGTATTTATTGATGCTCTGGTATACTCAAGGTCATGAAGAGACCAGAAGTCACGCTAGAAAACTATCAAGCAGTATTTGATTACTATGATCAGAGAGGGCCAAACACCAACTTTGCTCATTTCGGGCACTTCGTAATGGGTAGAAAATTTCACCCGATTGTCGCGTTCGCTCCTGGCGCTGAGCAGACAATCGGCGAGACATTGGCCGATGGCGCTCAAGTAATATTGGTAACAAACCATGATTCTGAAGCGGATCAATTTAATCTTGCGAGTTTTGTCAGTAAACGCAGCGTATTTGGTCGGCTTGTAAGTAAGACGGTTATCATGGCGAGATATGGGCTATTTAATGAACCTGGTCGTAAGGGTAAACTCCAGAGAATTGCCATCGATGAGCTTGGATCATTCCCGGCATTTAGGGCAAAGGATGGATCTGGTGATGCAAACTCACCAGAACGACAACTTCAGAAAAAAGCTTCTGCGTCTACTCGGCAACTCGGATTCAATAAAACAGCACGAGACAGATATCATTTAGCTGGCTTCCCTGAAGGCCAACGTACACCTGCAGGGGAAGATCATACCGTTGTTCGGACGTTAAGCCCAGGGTTTGGAGAGATTTACGCCAACTTAGATGATCGTAAAATTATGGTTGTGAGCGCTGGCATTGCTTACGGAATTGATGATCGTGATTATACAAATCCTACCGTATATATTGGCGATCCTATAACTACACGAATTCCTGATGCTACTGAATTTACTGGTCAACTACGGACCAACATGCAACGTGATCTCACTACGGCATACGATCTTCGCACGCAAAGACCGGTAGCTTCTCAAGGCTAGCAGTAATATTGTATTAGTTAGTTAACTTTGCACGAGTAAATGATCTAATTCGATGACAATTTGAACATACAATATCACACTTAGTTATTTCTTTTTCTAAGCCGGTCTTATTGTTATCTCTTACAAATTTTGCAATCAGCCCAACTTTATCACTTAAATGATCGAAATCCATTACATAGTACGGGTATAGTTTATTGCAATCTTTACAAGGAGTTGATTCCTTGAGCTGAATTACGTATTGTTTAAGTAATTGTTTTCTTCTCGAATTGGATGCGAGGTACTTTTCTTTGTTATTGAGGTAATGTTTTCGAGAATAATTTCTTTGCTGTTCTGGGTCGGAGTATGCCATGATTGTGACTATATCATGGAAATTAAAAGTCCAGACTAAAGTCTGGATCAATAATTTGGTGCCCCGGATAGGATTCGAACCTATGACCTTGAGCTTAGAAGTCTCCT
>CAZBRN010000035.1:0-9044 GCA_964494545.1 uncultured Candidatus Saccharibacteria bacterium
GAGTTGTTTTTCTACTTGAGGAGATAATACGAGGATAGAAGCAACTGATTTCATATCAGTAGCCTCATGAATAGTTCGGAGACCATTTTCCAATGATTGAATCATTGAGAGCCCGTTGAAATATAGCTTAGCTTGTGGGACTTTTTTAAGTCGAGATCCGGCTACCGTTAATGCTTGGAGGTGGGTGTCGATCATAACACGAGTAGATTCAATGAAGGCACGTCGTTTCTCATAAAGTTCCGCTTGAGCATTAAGCTGTTCTCGTTTTAATTTACGAGCTGCTTTAGAGATTTTTCGCGAGCGAGCTGATAACGATAAGAGAATGAACGCAAGAATAAACATTCCAAATTCTATTAGTTTACGCGCACCGCTTGTACCAATTGCAGATATATTTAACGACAGTAAGCCGGCTACGCCGAGTAACCCAAACACGATAGCTGCTGGAATAATTACAGACTTATCTTTAAAAGGATTACTATTCTTTGATAAGCCTACTTTATTAGCCGGATCAACTTTTGTTTCGATACTTTGCTGATTGAGCAACTTCTTAACATCTGAGGTAAAGTTCGTAATTTTGCTAGTTAAATCAGCCGCTAGATTGGCAGGTATCGATTTACTGGACGTGACAAGCTCGACAGCACCACTCAAAATTGCAGCTGGTGTATTTAAGTAATGTGAAGCGATAGAAATGAAGTCATTTGCAGTCGTAAGAGTTAGCTCATAGCGATGAATCGTGGCGATCAATTTACGTTTAAGTAAATACTCATACAATGACTGCATCGCATATAGCGCAGCAAGTATAAGCAAGAATGCAACGAGAGAAATTGGGGTAGACTTGAATATTTTAGCACCAACTGGAGTCGTAAGAGCACCGAGTATACCGAATATCGGCTTATCTCGAGTGAACGTTTCACGATTTAATGGATTAATCGTCGTCCTACCGCCAAATAAACTCTGCCCATTTGAGGTAGTAGTCCTCGGTGGTGCGATTGCTGCTAATAACGTAAACGATGTAGCTTTTGAAGTAGTTGATACTCCAGTTTTATCATAAGCGCGTGCTGTCAATACATGGTTACCAGCAGTTACGCCTTCTGCAGAAAGAATATATGGAGGCTCACTTACTGCCCCGAATAATAACCCATCAATATAGAAGTCGACACGACTTATTTGGCTTGTGGTAGACGTTGCGTTTGTAGATAAATCAATCTTTTTGGTGGTTGCAGGGAAAATCTGTTTGTTGGCTGGTGCCACTATTGTGATTACTGGCGCGACGTTACACTCGCTCGTCGTGAAGGTTTGATTTGAGCCATAGGATCGGCCAACGGCACTTGTAGCAAACGCTCGGAATGTATACGTCGTACCACAAACAAATGAATTAAGAACTCTTTCAAAAGCACCGATTGAATTGCTATTTTCAACAGTACTAAATCCAAAGCTTCCATTCAATCCATATTCAAACCCCCGTGTAACAATTGGGCTAGATCCTTGAGCAGTGATTGTAGCGTTTAGCGTTGATGATATCTTTGTGATGTCAGATGCAGGTTGCGATATAACTGTTGGTGGCGTTTGTATAACTGGAGGCGGGGCCGGGCATGACAGCGTATTCAAAATTCTATCAATACCATAACTTGTTGTACTCGCATTGGATGCAAATGCCCTAAAATGGTATGTTGTACCACATGTGAGTCCATTGATCGTTCGAGTAAATGATCCCAATTCGCCTGCCGATTCTGATAACGTTGAGCCATACGAAGTAGTTAGCCCATACTGGAAACCACGCAACGTGACTGACGATGTACCTTCATACGTAATCGAACCGTTTGCGCTTGCCGATGATTCGGTGATATTGGATGCTGTGAGCGTACTTACCGTAGGGGAAATTATCGGGCAACTTGTTGTCGTAAATGTTGCATCTGCGCCAACACCCGTACCTGTCGCATTAGCTGCGAACGCTTGTACATGATATGTCGTTCCGCATGTGAGATCTGTAAGTGAGCTAGAAAATGTTGTCGTCCAATTGAGCGGACTGAATATTTGGATGCGATTATTACCTAAGTCTGCAACATACAAGGAATTACTTGAATCGATAGTAATTCCGAGCGGCCTGTCAAATTGGCTGTCGTTTGTCCCGAAAGATCCAAAAACTGCCAAGAATGCTCCTGTACTATCGAATTTTTGGATGCGATTATTCTCAGTATCAGTTACGAAAATACTGTCATTTGAGTCTATAGCAACACCATACGGAGCATTTAACTGTCCATTTTGACTCCCAAACGTTCCGAATTCGCTCAGGTATTCACCATTCTGGCCAAACTTCTTAACGCTGGCATTCCCTGTATCTACAACATAGAGGTTGTCTGCACTATCAACGTCAATACCCATAGGGTAACCAAAGGCAGGAGTATTTGGTCCAGCATCTGTAATCTTTGAGATAAAGTTACCATTTCTGTCGAATTTTTGGATGCGATTCGCAAATGTATCAGCTACATATATATTTCCGGTGCTATCGGCTACTACATCACGTGGTTCGGTAAACTGACCTTCTCCACTACCCAGTGAGCCAAATTTGAAAATAAAGTTACCGTTTGTATCAAATACTTGGATTCGATTATTACTTTGGTCAGCCACGAGCACTCTATCTACGCCATCTATTGCAATGCCAGTCGGAGCATTTAATTGTCCATCCCCTGATCCGTGTGTCCCCCAATGAGAAACATATATTCCCGATGAATCAAACTTTTGGATTCGGGAATTATCGAGATCTACGACATAGATATTACCTTGACTATCGACAGCTGGCTGGAACGGCGATGCAAATTGTCCATCCCCATCCCCATACGATCCAAATGTTCCGGCAAAACTGTAAGGTGGTGTGACCTCGTTTATAACCTGTCCATATAAATTAGTTACCCCATAGTTGAACCCCCGTACCGTGACTGTCGACAATCCAGATGTGGTAGTACCGTTTAATGTTGCGGCTGTATTTCCTATCGTAGAGGTAGTATCTGTAGTAACCGTCGGGATGTCTAGTAAACATTGTGGAGTTGTGAAAATACGATCGGCACCATAACCAACACCAGTTACGTTTACTGCATACGCTCGCACATGGTATATTGTGCCGCAGGTTAGCGAAGCTCCTGGCAAAAAATATTGGTCTAGGTAATGAATCTGCCCATATATCGTAACAACGTCATTTAAACCATCGGAAGCGATCAAAGTCCCGTCCGCTTTTACGACGAGTCGACTAGCAGTAATACCCGCTATATTTACAATTGGATTGCCTCCAGAATCAAATTTTACTACACGGTTATTTGTTGTGTCCGTAGCGTAGATATTTCCAACGCTGTCTACAGCTAAGCCTTGTATGTTACCGAATTGGGATACACCAATACCTTGCGTACCCCATTTGGTTATAAACGTGCCGTTTGCATCGAATTTTTGAATGCGATAGTTATTGTTATCCGAAATATAGATGAGGTCATTCTGATCTATGACAATATCTTTAACTGCATTAATCTGACCATCGCCAGATCCTTGCGTACCCCATTTGGTTATAAACGTGCCGTTTGCATCGAATTTTTGGATCCTGAAATTACTATAGTCAACAACGTAGACATTATTATTAGAATCTATCGCTAAAGCCGTTGGGTTGCTAAATTCACCATCCGCAGACCCTGGCGTACCCCATTTGGTTATAAACGTGCCGTTTGCATCGAATTTTTGAATGCGGTGATTATTCGAGTCAGCAACATAGATATCACCGCTTGGGGCAATTCTAACGGTATTTGGACCAGTAAATTCGCCATCTCCACTCCCTAGAACACCCCATTGTGATAGATATGTTCCATTGGCATCGAATTTCTGAATGCGATTATTGGCAGTGTCCGCAATATAAATATTGCCCGCGCTATCAATACTAGAGCCATTAGGTTGAATGAATTGTCCATTGCCAGTTCCGCTTGTACCAAGTGAACCACTATACGCATAATGTTGAATTTGCTCTGAAACCACATCACCATAGCTGGTGGACGTCCCAAATTCAATCCCGCGTTCGAAAATCGTATCTTTTTGACTATTGATGGTTCCATTAAACGTTGCTGTACTGCCCGTAATGTCGGTAGTACTCTCTGTTGATACTGTAGGTGCCGGCAACGGGCACGCATTCGAAGTAAACGATTGATCACTGCCTGTCGACGTGCCAATTGAGCTAGTCGCAAACGCTCGATAATGATACGTTGTACTGCAAGTTAGCCCGCTTAATGGAAGCTGGTAAGCACCCGTAGATATGATCGGGTCGAACCTGCTAATATGCAGTAGTCCGCCTCCGTTATTATCAGCTAGATAAATCGTGCCCGAAGGTGTTGAAGCAATAGATACACCGGAAGCGATTTGACCAGGGTCAGAACCTACCGACCCAAATGACGTTATAAACGTGCCGTTTGCATCGAATTTTTGAATGCGATGGTTATATAAATCTGAAACATAGATATTGTTCATCTCGTCTAAAGATAGGCTGTACGGATGATCAAATTCACCAACTGATGTTCCAGCGACTCCGAAAGTACTTATGAAAGTCCCATTAGCTTCAAACTTTTGGATGCGGTTATTATTATAATCAGTGACTAGTATTGCTCCAGATGCATCTACTATTACATTTGTCGGAAAGTCGAATTGTCCATTTCCGGTGCCGAGAGTACCCCACTGCGATATATAATTACCGTTACTATCGAATTTTTGAATGCGATTATTCGACTGGTCCGCGACATAGATATTAAAGTCGCTATCGACGGCAATCCCGCCACTTTCGCTAAATTGGCTATTGCCGGTACCTGTACTTCCGAAGCTCGTTATGTACGTACCGTTACTATCGAATTTCTGAACCCTATCCAAAGAATCTGTCGTATATATATTACCGATTGAATCGGTGGTAACTCTCTTTGGATGAAATGGGTTAGCCGGTGCACCATCAGCAGGCCCTGAAATTACGTTGCCTATCCAGGCTCCAGATGAATCAAACCGCATGATGCGATTGTTATCGATATCAGCAACAAGTACATTGCCATCTTGCTCACGAGCTATGCCGGGTATGTTAGAAAATTGATTAGCTCCAGAACCATACGTACCAAATTTTCCGGAATATGCGTATTGAATTGCAATGGCTTCGGAAGTACTTTGACCGTAATTTGTATCTAGCCCATATTCAAACCCTCGTGTCGAAAGACTTGCAGACCCTTCTGAGGTAACGGTTCCATGCAATATAGATGTATTTTGAGTCAAGTTAGATGCCTGTTGGGTAGTAACAGTAGGTGGTAGTGGACATGCGAATGTAGTGAAGGAGGAATCGCTCCCATATGACGTGCCCACAGCATTAATAGCATACGCTCTATAGTGATATGTTGTACCGCAAATTAATTCCCCTGAACTAGATGAATACACGTCAGTTATTGTCATCAACGGTACGGTTTGAGTTTGCCCATATCCAGTTGTTAGCCCGAATTGGAAACCACGTTCAGTTATATTATTTGTACTAAATGAGTCAACAGTACCATTGAACCGGGCGACAGTACCGGTAATGTTTGATGCTGATTGGGTGGATACGCTTGGAGGCAGCGGACAGGCACTCGTATCAAATGTAAGGTCATCCCCATTGGCTGTGCCGTAGAAATTAGTTGCAAATGCTCGGTAATGATACGTAGTGCCACATGTGAGACTTGATGCAGTAAGACTAAACGCACCAGTTTGCACTTTCGGTGCGAATTTTTGGATTCGGTTATTGAATTGGTCAGCGACAAAAACATTGTTTGAGCCATCAATCGCTAAGCCGTAGGGGATACTAAATTGTCCATCTGCTGATCCACTACTACCCCATTTATTAAGGAATTGACCGGCTGGATTAAACTCTTGGATTCTAGAGTTGAATGTGTCTACCGCGAAAATATTACCGTTTGTATCGATATCTATATCCCATACTTCTTGGAACTGTCCATTAGCGGTGCCATTAGACCCAAATGATGAAATAAAGCTACCTGATGAATCAAATTTCTGCACACGTCCGTAGTCTCCAACCAAGATATCCCCCGTCGAATCGACAGCAATACCTCGTGGTCCTTGGAACTGTCCATTACCAGAACCCAAGCTACCCCATTTGGCTATAAACGTCCCGCTACTATTGAACTTTTGAATGCGATCGTTACTTTTATCGGCAACATATATATTGTTCGAGGTATCGATTGCAATGCCCCATGGAGAGTTAAACTGACCGTCACCTGAACCCGTGGTACCCCATTGAGATATATAAGTTCCACCACTGTCAAACTTCTGTATACGGTTATTGTTAGTATCGGCTACATAGATATTTCCAGATGAATCAATGGTCAAATCACTTGGAGAGTTAAACTGACCGTCACCTGAACCCGTGGTACCCCATTGAGATATATAAGTTCCACCACTGTCAAACTTCTGTATACGGTTATTGTTAGTATCGGCAACGAAAAAATTTCCAGAACTTTCTATTACAATTTTAGAAGGATGCTCAAGCTGGCCATCACCAGCACCCATGGTACCCCACTTGAGAGAATACTGGTAAGGTTGATTAGGAAAAATAAGGGTAGTTCCATAACTTGTTGTAGTTCCATACTCAATTCCCTGATCGCTAATAGAACTTAACCCAACCGATGTTACATCACCTTGGAGTACCGAACTCGAAGTCGTGGTTGAACTGCTTGAAAGTGTGTCGACAAGCGGGGTGCTGCAGGCAGTTGTCGTAACGGTCTGGTCGGCACCATAACCCATATCAGTCGCATTTTCGGCAAATGATCGATAGTGATATGTCGTTGCGCATACTAAATCATTTACTTTAAGATTGTAGGGTCCAACCCCCATGACTGGTGTTATTTTTATAATTCTATGATTACTATTATCAGCAATAAAAACACCGCCTACACTATCGGTGAAGATAGACGTTGGGTATGCCAAGTTATAGTTACCAGTACCTTGAGTACCATATTTGGTTACATATGTACCTGAATCGGTAAACTTCTGGATTCGGTGATTTAAGTTGTCCGTTACGTATAAATACCCGTAATTATCTATGGTGAGTCCTGACGGATTTTGGAATTCACCATCACCAGTCCCTTGAGATCCCCACTTGGCTACGAAAGTTGCGTTCGTATTGAATTTAATGATTCGTCGATTGCCTTTATCTGCAATATAAACGTTCCCAGCTGGATCTGTGTCGATAGCATACGGTAAGTTAAATTGGTAGTCACCAGTCCCTTGAGATCCCCACTTAGATAGATAGGTGCCTGTGCTGCTGAATTTCTGAATTCGATGGTTGAGCGTATCGGCAACATAAACGTTTCCAAATACGTCAACCTCTACTCCAGATGGAGCAATCATTTCTCCATTATTAGTGCCAAAAGTACCAAACGATCTGACAAAAACGCCTGCCGTCGTAAACTGCTGGATTCGGTTATTGCTGGTATCGGCAACATAGACATGGTCGCTACTATCGATAGTGATCCCATGAGGAAAGTTAAATTGGCCAGCATTCAATCCCTGACTTCCCCATTGAGAAATATAGGTACCGCTATTGCTAAACTTCATTACTCGATGATTTCCATTATCTATCACATACACATTACCAGCCGTATCTTTGGCAATTCCTTCAGGACCACTAAATTGGTTATTACCCGTACCTTGTGAGCCCCACTGGTATGCATAGGCGTAGGAATTGGCCGTGGTATCACTAGTGATACTGCCATAGCTCGTCGTTAGTCCATACTCGAAACCCTTGCTTCTAAGGAGCGACCCTCCATCGGTGTTCACGGTTCCGTTAAAGGTAGCGCCAGTTTGCTTAATATTCGTACTGACCGCAGTCGTAATAGTTGGTTGAGCGGCACCACCGAACAAAGGGTTAACAACGGTTAGATAATAGGTAAAGAACCCGATTGCAAAGACGCCAAGAAAACTACCGACGATTTTCACACGTCGTGGCAGCCTCGAAATTACACCGAAACCATTAAATTGTTTCATATGTCCCACAAATATAAGCACCAACTTTCCCAAAATATTGCTTAATTCTAGATAAATAATAGCATTAAACATGAGTGTATTGCATTATATTTATAGTACTCATGCTAAGATAAAACACATAGATATATAATAATAGGGATTACACTATGCAGAACGAAACTCCACAGCCTACCACTCCGCCAAAAGCGTCTGAATCGTTAAAAAATGCACGTACCAGCCCTAAATTACTTTTCATAATTGTCATTAGTTTGGCGCTAGGACTCGGATCATGGGGAATTTATGCCAGTGGAATTAAAAACGGCAAAGATCAAGCTGCTCGAGATGCAAAGATATCAGACGAGAAGAAACAAGTGTCTACTGCTTCTATTGCGCTTCCTTCATCAGGAACAGTATCAAAGATTTCCTCGAAAGAAGTCACTATAAAGCTACTTGGCAAAGAAACAAAATCGGGCAAAATAGATGGCAAAACCGAAGTTACTGGAAAAGCTGGTATGTCTACGGTTGCGGACATAAAAGAAGGCGACAAGATCGTTTTGTTCACCAAAACAAGTGGTAAAGACACAATCGCCACACGTATTTTAGTTCAATAAAAAATCCCATGAATATACCTGCAATATCATATGTTTTTTTCGGAATATCGCTTTTCCTTCTAATTTTTTGGAAAATTATATTTTTGAGAAATCCCAAACGAAACGTACCTAAGGGTAACGTCGTAGTGGCTCCTGCTTCAGGAAAAATAATAGAAGTTCTCGAATTTGCCGACAACCAAGTACAACTCTACAAGGGGAACAAGCGTTTCCTTGGGCTCATAAACACGCTTACCAGTGATGTCGCGCCTTCAGGAACCATTGTTTCAAAATTTATGTCACCGATGGATGTACATCATAACAGAGCCCCTATAGCTGGGCAAGTTGTGAGCGTCGTTCATTCAGACGGCAAATTCCTTGCCGTAAATACACTTGAAGCTGGACTTGTAAACGAAAAAAGTGAGATCGTCATAAAAAGTCAAT
>CAZBRN010000036.1:0-4639 GCA_964494545.1 uncultured Candidatus Saccharibacteria bacterium
GACCGACGTACCCTGCGCGGCCTTCGCACCCTCGCCGGACTCGATGTGCGCGAGGCTCACACGACGACGCGCATCAGGCTGGACGTTGAGCGGAAAGACGTCGCGCTCGGCATCGGTCATCGCGTCGAAGGCGGCGCGAGTATCGACAGACATTCCCCTCGCCTCCCCGAGCGCCGTCGCGAGCGATGCCACTCGGTCGCGTAGGGCTTCGACTTCCGACTTGTACGCCCCGCAATGGACGCAGTAGTCGTAGAACTTGTCGGCAGCGCTCATGTTCGCCCCTTTCGCTGTGCGTCGATGCGGGCCACCACTTCTCGCGCGTACCCCTCGACACGATCCCATTCCTCGTCGTCGGAGAAGTCGCGCTTCGGGAGCCCAACGTCCTCGTCGTAGTCGTGGCAGAGCGCGCGGTGCGACCCGACGCGCTTCAATTCGCCAATAGCCTCGCCGAGCAGCGCGTCGAGTTCGTCCGCCCGCGCCGCCTTGGCCGCGAGCGCGAGGTAGTCGTCCATCTTGACGACGGCGACCCGTTCCGAGACGAGTCCGTGCGTCGTGGGCATCTCTACGCGACCGTCGATTCCGACGTACGCGCCAACCGCCCCCTCGGGCAAGGGCGGGACGGGCGGGACGATGGGGGTGGGATCGCTCACTTGGACCCCGCCTTCGCCTTGCGGCGCTTCACGGGCTTCGTTAGTCGGACGTACGACGCGGGCCACCCGTTGCGTCGGTCGTAACGAACCCACCCGCGCGCCTTCGCCTCGGTATCAAACTCAGCGACGTTGATCTGACCGCTATTCGAGACGTAGACCTCTACGTGGTACACGCGCTTCACTTGGACCTCCTCGACCGCGTGCGGGGCCTGGCGTTGCGAAGGACGGCGGCCACGAACGCCTTGGCGTCTCGCAACGTCCCGCACGCGGTCAGCGCATCGCCGTCGCTGTCGTCGGCGACGATCTTCTTGTGGACGACCCACGACGAGTAGCCCCAGCCGAGCGGTTGGTCCCCGCCCGTCGGGTCTTTCGTGACGGTGAACATGCCGTCGTCGGTTCGGTACTGACCGGAACGGACGCGAAGCCACCTCATCGCCCACCGTCCCGGGCGCGGGCGCACGCGAGCCAGCCTTCGACGTACGGGTTCCAATCGCCACTCTTGACGAACTTGTCGTTCGCCTTGTTGTCGCGCCACTCTATCCACGCCTTCGCTCGCTCTTCCGCCTCGTCGCGCGGCGCGGGGGTCGTCGGCCTCTCGCTCCTCGCGGGCGAGGCGGGGGGCGCGTCGTTCAAGAGCGCGAGGATGCGGTCACGAAGCGCCTCGCCGTCCTTCGTGTTGTGGCTGTCGTAGACGACGATATTCCCGGTGTGCCACGGGCGGTCGATCTCAAATTGCGCGTGCGAGAAGGGGTCCGCTTTGACACCGGACCGACCCACTGAGAACTTCACGGCGGGCGTCTCGCTCGCGGCGGGCTGGGCGAGGCCGGCCGAAACGCGCTCGGAGGGGGTCGCGGGGCGGAACTTGAACGGGGTGACGCCGATCCATCGGGCGTTCGACGGATTCGCCCAATTGATCTCGTTGGAGTGGAGCGGAAGGAACTGCGACGCTCCGATCTCGTCGATGATCTTGCCGACGCAACCGATCCACTCGTGCGCGGCGGTCGCGTGGTCTACGTCGATGATCGTCACGAAGTCACCAACGCGCGGGACGTACGCGGCGGGCTGGTCGCCGAGGGGCGCGCGACGGGCGATCATCGTCTCCGCGAGAGCAATCGCGTCGCTGGACAAGATCAGCGCCCAATCGTGGCGCGCACGGTCCTGCGTCGGCGCCATCGCCAACGCGATCTCTTCCGCAAGTTCGTCCCTACTACGCACGCTCACCTCCCGCGCCACGAGGGGCGCTTTCGATTGCTCGCTTCACCAGCTCGACGGCGGAACCGTCGCGCACCTGCTCGGGCGTCACGGGGCAGATCGTCCAGCCGATCGACGCCGCGAGGCCCCGTCGCTCCGTGTCGTGCTGCCCCTGCCGCTTCGTCGCGTAGTGGGCGCCGCCGTCCACCTCGACGAGAAGCCGGTGCGCCGGGAACGCGAAGTCGGCCTGGTACTTGCGCGAGGGGGTCAGGTAGAGCCCGAACGCGAAGCCGCGCACGAACACGAGCGAGCGGAACGGGGCGTAGTCCTTCGTGATCGTCGCGAAGTCAGCGAACCCCGCGATCTCGAGCTGCCGCGCGAGCCCGTCCTCGGCGTCGCCACCGGAGCGGGGGCGCGAGTGCGTCTTGGTCGTCGTCGCCGACTCGGCCGTAGCGGGTAGGTACGCGCACGCGCCGCACTTCCACCCCTTCGGCCCACCCGTCGCGCACCGGGGGCACCAGACGTACGACGCGGGGAGGCTCGCGGGCTTCGGCGTGAGGCCCTTCGACTTCATGGGACTAGCGGAGTACGTCACTCTCGCCCCCCGTCGATCGTCGCGCGGATGGCAAGAGCCGCGTCGAACTTCTCCAACGGGCGCGGGTCGTCAAAGCACTCGCCGAACGCCTCTTGAATCGCGCCCCTCGTGACTTCGGCGTCGTCGGCCTTCGCGGCGAGCCATGCGGCGTAGGCCGCTGCGGTCGCGGCGTCGCCGTAGTAGTCCACGTTCCACGACTCGGGCTTTAGCGAGCAGTAGTGCCCTCGCGCCCACTTCTCAAATCGCTCTCTCGCGCCCATGTCAGCCTCCCTCGCGCGGCGGCGGGACGGGGGTGGTGTGCGACTTGTGCCACGGGTCGCGGCAATCGGTCTGATCGACGCCGCACAGGTACTTCGCCCACGCGCAGGTCGGGCAAACGTCGTCTAGGTCGAACCCGCCCTTCCCGTCGCACGAGTCGCACTTGCGCCACAACGGCTTCGCCCCGGGCGCGGCGGCCTCGGGGGGGAGGGTGAGCAAGTCGCGTAGAGCCATCGCGTTCCGCTTTACCGACCTCGCGCAGCACGACGAACACGGCCTCGTGTCGGTCGGAGGGTCGTCGTCCGTGTCGTAGTCGTGGCACGCGCACCCGAAGTTGTCGGGGTCCATGTTCGCGTCGCCCCAGTCCTGCTCCTTCGCGATGGCGGCGATCAGCGCATTCGCGGCGGCGATGACGTCCTGCGCGCGGGTCACGGGGCACCTCGCGCGTCGAGTTTGTCTGAAAGGTCCCAGCCTTCCCATTTGAACGGCGTCGGGTCCTCGCGTCGAATCACCCCGTCTTGCGTGATCGCCGGATCCTCGATGTAATTCCAGTTCCGCTCCGTCGCGTGCCCGCACGGCCCGCAGATGGTCCGAACCGGCATGATCTCAAACGACGCGCTGACGAAGGCGTTCGTGGCGGTTTTGCCTTTGTCGTTCAGCGAGAACCCCAAAGCCTCCACGCGCTCCATAGCGAGTCGGCATGTCTCTGGCGTACCAGCCGCAGCGGTCACGCAAGCGACCTCGCACGACGTGCAGATCGGGCACGGGCTTCCGCTCTTGAAGACGACGAGCATGAACCCGAACGGGTTGCGTTGGTCCACGTTGACGCGAATAGGTGAAGTCAAGACGCACCCCCCGTCGCGGCGCGCGAGAGGGTGTCACGCAGCGCGCGAAGTTCACGCGGGCCGTCCGATTCGGTGGCACCGTCCAGCGCGTCGATGAGACGACGAGCGGCGATCTCGATTCGGTCTGCGCGAGTAACCGGGCTACCCATTGGACGGCTCCTTCTCGTCGTGCCACTTCGCGCGGCACGGGACGTACTCGGGTTCGATGCTCGAATCTGGCTTCGTTCGATACCAAACGAACGGCCTCGCCACGCGATCGTGGGAACCGCAGTACGGGCACCTGGACGACTGAACGATCGTCGTGAACGAACCGATCTCGTCGCGAATGATCCCGCAAGCGTTCAGGATCGACCCGACGCACGGTCCGTCTTGCGCGCACTCGCGCTCGATGCGAAGAAGCGCCGCCAAGATCCGAGCCGGGATTATCACGACTTACCCCCCGTCGCGGCGCGCGAGAGGGTGAGGTAGATTCGGCCCGGGTTGAGCGGGTCGTTCGTCACCATCGTCCCTTCGCGCGCAGCGTCCCACTCGTCCATCGTCGTCGTCACGTCACCGCCGAGGCGCTTGAGTAGGACGAACGTCGCGAGTCGCCACGGACGGGCGGGATCGTCGGCGAACAGTTCAGCCCGAAGCCTATCGACTTCTCGCCTCGCCGCGCGCAGCTCGGCCACGAGCGCCGGAGCGGCGTTGCGGAGGGCGACGATGAGGTCCCGATTCGCGTCGGCTTCCTCGAACGACCGCCCGCGACGGTTCGGGAATTGTCTGTCGCACCCGCCGATCGTGGCGATGACGTTCGCGTAGTCGGCGTTGTCGCGCACCGGGTCGATGGATCCGCCGATGCTTCGGTGCATGTGGTCGGCCGGGACGACGTACTCGTGGAAGTACGGGAACGCGCCCCACGGCCCCGGCGTGGCCTTGGCGAGCAGCGTCGTCAGGTCGGCGAAGCGGTACACGCGGTTCGAGATCGTGTGAGCGTATGCCATGTGTCATCCCTTTCAGGTCATCGGTCGAAGCGA
Source organism: uncultured Candidatus Saccharibacteria bacterium (assembly GCA_964494545.1). Lineage (GTDB taxonomy): Bacteria > Patescibacteriota > Saccharimonadia > Saccharimonadales > AWTP1-31 > JAPLYT01. The sequence continues at coordinate 4,556 of CAZBRN010000036.1, forward strand.
CGCGGCGAATACACGTCCAGCGCGTGCGCGACGGATCGTCCTGCGAGCTCATCGGCGACCAGTCCGGCAGTGACGGCGGCCAGC
>CAZBRN010000036.1:4649-9041 GCA_964494545.1 uncultured Candidatus Saccharibacteria bacterium
TCGAGGTCGAGCGGGGCGGGGGGATGAGGCATGGCTAGGACTCCTTCGACTCGCCGGCCTACTTCGTGGAGCCCGTAGCGCACGCGCGCACGACGTCCGACGACAGCGCGCGGTGCAGGGCCTTCGCGTCCCGAAGCGACGTCTTGAGCCCGCGCAGCGCCTTCGCGGCCTCGGTGCGCTTCAACTCGCGCTTCGCCTACGCGAGCTTCGTGCGCTCCCCCTGGATCGTCTCGTCCTCGTCCACGAGGGCGGTCGAGAGAGCAGCGATCCGCTCCTTCAAGTCGGCGACGTCGCGCGCCTCGCCGAGTTCGTCACGGACTTCCTCGGCCCGCTCGATCGCGGCTTCGAGTTCGCCAACGCGCAGGGCGACGGTGGAGGCTTCGGTGGCCTTCGCGCGGGCGAAGGCGAAGACGTCTTGAACGGGGGCAGCGACGGGAGCGAGCGGGGACTTCATCGAAGGATCTCCGGGGAGAAGGAAGAGAGCGCCCCGCGTGTAAGGCGCGACCGGCGACGGTGGCGAGCGAGGGAATAGCACTCGGTTCGTGTCGCGGGTCTCGGGCGCTCGGAGAGGCGCCGCCCCGCCGCTCGTCCCGGTCTCGCGAAAGGCGAGGGTGCGGGACGTTGGGAGGGCTTCCGACGGGGCGGCGGGGGTCAGTCGTCGGAGTGGTTCTGATCCACGCCGTCTTCGGGATGCTCGGCGCGGTGCTGGTCGGCGGCGTCGATGTCCTCGGAGTCGGGCTTGTCGTCCTTCGCGTCGGCGATGGACTGCGCGAGGTTGTCGATCTTGACGATGCCAGCCTTCGCCTTCGAGACGGCCTCGGCCGCGTCGGCGCAGTCGTTGACGGCCTGCTGGTACTCCTTCGCCATCGCGTCGGCGTTGCGTCGGGCGGCGGCGAGGGCGTCCTCGGCCTCCATGACGGCGCGGATCGCCTCGTGGATCTTCGGGCCGATGATGCGGACCGCCTCGACGTAGGCGGCGCCGTTCTCCTCGGCCCACGACTGAACGGTGCGGCGGGCGCGCTTCGGCTTGTCGGGCGAGGTGGCGGTCGGGGACGGGGCGGGGGCTTCGGACATGGAACGGGCTCCGGGTGGGGTGGACGAACTACTTGCGCGTGATCTCGGCCGCGGCGGTGCGCGCGTCGGCCAGCGCGGCCAGCACTTCGGCCGCGCGGTCCTTCGTCAGCGTCCCGGCCTTGAGCGACCGAGCGACGTCTCCGATCGCGATCTTCGACCGCTTGCGGAGGTACGCGGAGGCCGCCGCGTCCGGGTTCGGCGCGGTCGGCTCGATTCCCGCCATCATCACGGCCTGGACGAGCGCGGCGAACTCCTCGCGGATCTTCTTGCCCTGCTCGTCCGTCGCGAGGGCGGGCGCGTCGAGCTCGGGCGGCGGGATCGGATCGCCACCCACCGTGTCGTCGTCGGCGCCTTCGACCTCGCCGCCCTCTTCGGCGTGCGAGTCGGCGCCCGCCCTGCCAGCCGCGACGTCCGCCGGCGCGACCTGCGCGGACGGCGGCACGAGGTCGGGTTCCTCGACGGGCGACCCGATCGGCAGCGCCGCGACCGACGGCGGACCTTCCAGCGCGGGCGCCGAGGGCAGGACGGAGGCGTACTGCTCCACGAGGGCGCGCACGCCGTTCGCCCGCGCCGCGTACTCCGCGGGCGTCGGGAGCACCAGACGCAGCGGGTAGTGGGTCTCGAGGCGCCCCGACCCGTGCGTCTCCTTCGGCTCGCGCACGAGCCACAGGAGCGTCCCGCGCACCCCGCCGCGGCCGGCGAGGAGGGTGTTCAGGTAGCCGAGGTCGGACCGGAGGTTCTGCATCGACCACCACGACGAGGTGTCGATCTGGTAGACGCCGAAGCCGACCTCGGGCAGGACGACGGTCAGGTTGCCGACCGGGCGGCACTTCTTCGACTGAAGGAAGTCGCAGGGGCACGCGCGCTCGGCGGTCTGCGGGCGCCCCGCGGCGTCGCGGGCGATGACGTCGCGGCCGTCGTCCTTGCGCATCACGGCGCGCACGGCCTTCACGCCGTCGCCGCGGCAGACGAGGCCGAGGCCCCGGCCGTACATCTTGTAGGCGTGCGGGAACACTTCCTCGGGGTCCGACGATAGGAGCGTGACGAGAAGGCGCTTCGGGTTCTTGCCGTAGAGCTTCTCGATCTGCTCGCGGCCGGGGAGGTCGGTGTCGAGCGCGAAGTAATCGACCTCCTTCGGGTACTCCTTCCCGCCCTGGTTCGTGTTCTTGATCCCGAGGCGGATCTTGCCGACGCGGGGAAGCTGCTGCCGAACGTGGCCGACGATGCTCTTGACCTGGAACGGGGCCGCGAGGGCGGTCGAAGTGGGAGTGGTAGCGGGAGCCATCAGAAGTCCTCCATGTGGAGCGCGGGGAGCGCCCATGCCGGGACGCCCGTCGTCGGCGCGTCGTTCTCGTAGCCCTCGAAGTAGCCCGACCGCAGCGCGGCGGCGTACTTCACGAGCGCCTCGTTCACCTCGTTCCACGCCGCGGCGAACGTCTCGGCGTTCATCGACCGCACGGCGACCTCGTGGGGCGCCTCGGGCTCGATCACGATCCACGACCACTTCTTGACGACGCCCGGCTGCACGGCGCCGATCACGCGCTGGTAGAACGCGCCCTGCCGGTGCCCGCCGTAGTTCACGAGGAAGCGGGGGAACTCGTCGCGGTGCGCCTGCCGCGTGATCTTGACGTCGGCCGCGACGCCGAGGCCGAACGCGGGGACGTCGAAGCGGGCCTTCATCGGACAGCCGGTGTCCTCGTCGGTCGCGACGACCGAGAGCTCGCGGACGGACGTCGAGCGGAGGAGCCGGCGGGCACCCTCGCCCCACTCGCGGTACCAGACGGAGTCGCGGATCGCGAGCGCCGTGTCGTACGCCTCGCCGGGGAGGACGATGCGGGTCTCGGCGTCGCCGCTCTTGCCCTTCGCGTGGACGCCGCAGTAGGAGACGCCGCCGAGGACGACGCTCCCGTTGTTGGTGCACCGAACGCCGTCGGCCTTCTTCGCCTCGCAGGTGCCGCCGCGCAGGTAGCGGGAGTCGAACGTGTCGGGTTCGAGGATCGCCGTGTGACAGGCGGTCCCGAGTATCGTCGCGGGCGTGTCCTCGTGCGCCTCGGGATGCTCGATGCGGTAGCGGGCGTAGGCGAGCGAGCGGCGGGAGTCTTCCAGGCGACTGTTGCTCGCGGTGTCCCACGAGAGGTACGTCGCCATCGGGACGCCCTCGTGGCACCCGTCGGGCGGGAGGTTCGCGGGGCGCGCGATCGTCGCGGCCGGCGCTTCGATGGTCTCGAAGGGGTTGCTCACGACGAGGCCCCCACGCGCTCGACCGCCGTGGCCTCGCCGTCCTCGATCAGGACCGTCGTCGCGCCGTCCTGCTCGACGCGCTCCATCCACACCTGACCGCCCGCCTCGGTCGCCATCTCCTCGACCAACCGCAGCGAGTCCGTGTCGAGGAGCGAGGCGTCGCGGATCAGGAGGATCTTGAGCCGCGGGTTCGCCGCGAAGCCCATCGCGACCGACACCCGGAGCTGCTGCGCCTGCGACGCCTGCTCGAAGGGGAGCCCGTCGAGCGTCACGCCCCCGTCGGCGAACCCGAGGCCCGGGACCGGCATCGTGGCGGCGGCGGTCTTCGCGGCCTTCTCCTGGTCGATCGCCTCGAGCCGGTCCGACAGGCGCTTCGACTCGGCCCGCTTCGCGTTGAGCGCCACCTCGGCCTGCGCCCGCGCGGCATTCGCGCGCACCTTGACGTTCGTCGCCTCGATCGACGCGAGCCGGGTGCGGTAGGTGGTCGTGTCGATCGGAGCCGGGAGCGGGACGTCCTTCAGCGCGGCGGCGGCGTCGGCCGCGACCTTCGCGGCGTTTGCGGAGGCGGTCGCGTCCCGCTGGCGCTGGACGACGTCGGCGTGACGGGCGGCGGCGATCTGCTGCCACCGCACGACCTCGGCGTCCGCGTCGGCGGCGGCGCGCTCGGCGATCACGATCGCGTCCTTCGCCGTGGCGGCGGTCTTCTGCGCGTCGAGGGCGACCCGGCGGCGGTCGGCGTTGCGGGTGTTCGTCTCGCGGGCCTTCTCCTCGGCGTCGGCTCGCGCACGCAGCGCGGCCTCGTGATCGGCGACGACGTCGGCCGTCGAGACCTCCGCGGCCGGGGCGTCGGGGTACGACGGCATCGCGTCGAAGCGCGCGGCCATCGCCTTCCCGTCGCGGTTGACGTCGGTGCGAGCGGCGAACACCCCCGCGCGCTCCGTGTCCAGCGCCGTGAAGTCGAGGCCCGCGATCCGTTGGAGCGTCGCCGCCTGCTCGGCCGGCTTCGATCGCGCGAAGGCGAGCGGGTCGAAGGTCAGCGTACCGAGGAGCTTGTCGAGCATCGCCTGCGGGTTCGGG
>CAZBRN010000037.1:0-4990 GCA_964494545.1 uncultured Candidatus Saccharibacteria bacterium
CTCTCGGTTGGTCGCCGTGTAGATAAATTCCATTATGTTTCACTCGTTACTCGAAGAATTTCTTCGATACTGGTTAGCCCCCGAAGCGCTTTAACGAGCCCGTCAATTTGTATAGTTATCATATTGTCAGATATTGCTTGGTTCTGTAGTTCATCGCTGGTTGCGTTGCTAACAATAAGTTTTTGAATCTCAGGTGAGCTTCTCAATACTTCGTAAATACCGAGGCGTCCTTTGTAACCTGTTTTTCCGCAATCTTCACAGCCAGTGTCGTTCGCTCGCCACAATGTTTCTATAGCGGATTCACTACTTCCTGGGTGTGCAGCAGCATTCTCTCCGCCTAGGTTCGCTTTCATAGCTTGGAGCTCTAGTTCATGAATCTTTTTCATTGCCGATGAGTCATCTGAGTGAAATGCTTCGTTGAGGTCATCAAGCGTAGGCTCATCTGGCTGATATTCGATTCGACAATTAGGGCACAATTTGCGGATTAATCGTTGCCCGACTACCGCACGTATTGTACTAGCAATAAGGAAAGGCTCTATTCCCATATCGAGAAGACGAGGTAAGCTCGTTGCTGCGTTATTTGTGTGAAGCGTAGAGAATACTAAGCGCCCGGTAAGCGCCGCCTGAACAGCGAGGTTAGCTGTTTCGCCGTCACGAACCTCTTCAACCATGATAATGTTTGGATCTTGCCGAAGCAGCGCTCGAAGTCCGTTTATAAACGTCATGCCGGTTTGGGTATTAACTTGTGTCTGGTTAGTTCCTGGAATACGATACTCGACTGGATCTTCAACGGTGGAGATATTTATCCCTGGTTTATTGAGTAAGCTCAAAATACTAAATAAACTCGTTGATTTTCCTGACCCGGTCGGACCAGTCACCAGCACCATACCGTGAGGCTGTGTAATCGCCTTATTGATCGTATCGAGTGATACACCCCAATAGCCGAGCTGCTCAAGCGTGCCTGCCTTGGCTGACTCGTTCAAGATGCGCATTGCAACTTTTTCACCATCCACCACCGGAAGCGTTGACACACGCATAGCATAGACCAAACCTGCAACTTCGATCTTAAATCTTCCATCTTGCGGCACCCGTCGCTCATCAATCTTAAGGTTCGATAAAATCTTGATACGCGATACTAGTGCGCCTAACACTTTTTTAGGCAACTTATTAGCTTCGCGCAATATCCCATCGACTCGGTATCGGATAAGTACGAAATCTTCTCGAGGTTCGATATGAATATCACTGGCACTGGCCCGTATAGCATATTCAATCAGCAAATTTACGGTTTGGGCGATTGGTGAGTCTTCGGCTACGTCTTCTTCTTGAACTTCAGCTTCTTCTGGTTCATCCACCGTAATCACCCTTGTAAGTTCAGAACCGATATTACCCCGATAGAGTTCAAGGCAAGCCATGATATCTGTCGTAGTCGCAATATGAACCATAATATCTTGCCCGAGTGACTTTCTGAGGAAGTTGATCGCCTGAATATCGTTCGGGTCAGCCATGGCCAACATCTTTTTACCATCAGGGTTTGTGTCGAAGACCACCACATTATATTGTCGAGCAATCCGCTCCGGTATTAGCTTCAGTGTTTCGGTGTTAATTTGGGTTGGCTTAATAGCTACAAATGGAACGCTAATTTCGAGCGAATATAATTTGGTCAGCTCTGACTCGGTAGTTAGCCCCGCTTTAACTACTAAATCCTGCAGTGGTTTTTTATCAATTTGCTCTTGTTCTTTGAGCGTAACTAACTGTTCGTCGGTCAAATGACCGACGTTACGAAGCAACTGGACGACAAGCGTATCTGGAATTCGCATAGATACTATTCAGTATAAGGCATAAGCGGATTACGACGTAGTAGAAACCATGCGACAAGTGATAATAGTTGTAAAATTTTGATCACATGAACGCTAGCAATTAACTTCCGTCCATACTTGGTATACTATCTATATACCTTCGCAGCCAGGTGGCACGACGGGAAATATGAAAACATAGGTTTTATAACAAAGTTGGAGGGTAACAACATGGCAGACAAAAAAGCGAAAGCAACCAAAGAAGATAAACAACCAAAAGATACCGCAGCAATCGACGGCAAAGGCAAGGCTCTGAACCTGGCACTTGAAGTGATCGAAAAGCAGTTTGGTAAGGGTTCGATTATGAAGATGGGTGATAGCTACACCCAAAAAGTAGAATGTATTCCTACTGGCAGCCTCTCGCTCGACCTCGCTCTTGGCGGCGGAATTCCAAAAGGTCGTGTGATAGAAATTTACGGCCCAGAATCATCTGGTAAAACCACACTCACCTTGCATGCAATTGCCGAAATTCAACGACAAGGCGGAACAGCGGCATTTATCGATGCTGAGCACGCCCTCGATCCAGCCTACGCCAAGCGCATTGGTGTGGACGTTGAAAACTTATTATTATCTCAGCCAGACAACGGCGAACAGGCACTCGAAATTGTCGAAACGCTTGTCCGAAGTAACGCAGTTGATCTCATCGTCGTCGACTCCGTAGCAGCACTTGTGCCTCGCGCTGAAATCGAAGGCGACATGGGCGACAGCCACATGGGCTTGCAAGCACGGCTCATGAGCCAAGCACTCCGTAAGCTCACTGGTGTCATAAGCCGCTCCAAAGGTACCGTGATATTCATCAACCAAATCCGTATGAAAATCGGTGTCATGTTCGGAAATCCCGAAACTACTACCGGTGGTAACGCACTCAAATTCTATGCGTCAGTGCGAATGGATATTCGACGAATTGCACAGATCAAGCAAGGCGATGCAATTATAGGTAACCGCACCCGTGTAAAGGTTGTTAAAAACAAGATCGCCCCACCGTTCCGTCAAGCCGAATTTGATATCATGTACAACCAAGGAATCTCCCGTAGCGGTGACGTCCTCGACCTCGCCGTTGAACGCGATATTGTAGAGAAATCTGGCGCATGGTTTGCCTATGGCGAAGGTAAAATCGGTCAAGGTCGCGAAGCCACCAAGAAATACCTCGAAGAAAATCCAAAGATTCTCGATGAAATAGCCAAAAAAGTTCAAGAGGCAGCCGCCAAGGAGGCATAAATGTCAGGCGAATTCGAGCCACCGACGCAATCATGGGGTTTTGAAGGTCTAGGCGAAGGAGACCGTAAGAAATTATTGATGCCGATCCAGGCGGCATAACAAGATGTAACGATTAATAAAACAAATGGGCAAGATATGACAATGTCAAAACGAGCGTTAATTCTACACAGCACCGACAGTAGTCCAGATAACTACTGGCTACCGTGGATGAGAGAACAACTTGAGGCTTCAGGATTTGAAGTTTTTGCTCCACTGCTACCGAACAACACGGTACCAAACCGTCATACGTATGAAAAATTCTTGCAAGACTCAGGCTGGGATTTTACAGACAACCTTATCGTTGGCCATTCTTCTGGAGCAACCACTGCTTTGAATTTATTATCATCAGATTGGTTCCCAGATGCCTCTACCGTAATACTCGCCGGGACATTCCTTAATCAAAGACTCACGAAAGATGCTGATTGGGTGCAGCCCGGTCAATTTGATAATCTTTTTCTAGAAAACTATGATGCGTCCGTAATTAAGAAACGTGCTCAAGCGTTCTATTTTGTTCATGGAAGTAATGACCCTTACTGCGACATCGACGATGCCCACAATCTTTGCGACGAGCTAAACGGTACGTTTATCGTAGTTCCTAACGGCCATCATCTTGGTTCCAGCTCTGGTCTGACCGAGCTGCCTCAACTGACCGAGCAACTTCGACAAGACGGCGTTATCTAACGAAAAATGAAGATAACCGATATTAAGCAGCAAGTAAAGTCGCCTGAGCGGTATTCTATTTTTGTGGAAGGCAAATTTAGTTTTGGGCTCAGCGAACCAGCCTTAATGGCCAGTACGCTAAAAATAGGAAAAGAGATCACGACAGAGGAACTCGTAGAGCTCAAAGACACTGCCCGGTCTGACAAAGCGTATGGGCAAGCACTTGGGCTGATTGTGCGACGTAAACGAAGTGAGTGGGAAATTCGTGACTATTTAAAACGCAAGGAGTACGAGCCAGAGCTCATTGAAATGTTGGTTGAACGTCTCTACAAGTCACGCTGGCTGGATGATGCCGCGTTTGCTCAAATGTGGGTCGAGAATCGAAGACTACTCAAATCGACAAGTGCCCGACGGATTGCTCAAGAACTCAAAGCTAAACGAGTAAGCGACGATGTCATTTCTGGTGCGCTTGCCAATGATGAGACTGACGAACATGAAGTATTGCGTGAACTGGTAGCCCGAAAACAAAAACAATCCCGGTATCAAGATACCCAGAAACTTATGGCCTACCTCATGCGGCAAGGCTATAACTACGGCGACGTCAAACAAGCAATTTCAGATGTAACAAGTGAGCTTGATTAAGCGGCTGGTGCCGTAGATAGTTTCGGAACAGCAACCTTAGTTTTAAGTAGCTGCAAAGGATCCTTGATAATAATTCGGTTATTCGTGATCTCGACTATTTGCGTTCGATCAACGCCGAGCGTTCCGCCATTAAAACTTTTAATGATTGACTGGGAAACATACAATTTCTTAATGAGCATGCTATCTGGTTCGAGCGCATAATCTACAATCTTGCCAAGCTTTTTCTTTTTCTCTGTCACAACTAGTTTACCAAGCAACGAAAAGTTGAGTTCCAGAATATCTTTGAGTCGAATAAGATCTTCTGGCTCGCTCAATACATCATGATCGTTTACAACAATCCCTGCTGGCAAGACATCACGAATGTCCTGGTGAAGTAAAATCAAGTGTTGCTTTTTGTCGATCGAATCTTCGCAATAAAAACCTTCAATTTTGAGGTTGTTAGGGTTGATAATTGGCGCAAATGCAGTAGCCACAGGCCGTCCAGTACGGAGGCTCATGACCGGTCGATTCATTATCATTTTACTAACAATCAGCATACTACCCACTAGTATATACCACGCCCGGGAGGTAAAACAGCA
>CAZBRN010000037.1:5090-8973 GCA_964494545.1 uncultured Candidatus Saccharibacteria bacterium
TAACAATCAGCATACTACCCACTAGTATATACCACGCCCGGGAGGTAAAACAGCATGAGCACTTGGTCATGTTTGTGCTTATTAGAAAATTGTTTTGCAATATATTTTATTGGGCGTATAGTATACCAATTATGAGGTGGATAACAGGGGTAATTGTAATGGTTTTGGTGTCTTGGATCGTGACCAAGACACCTACTGTTTTTGCTGAATCAACTATTATAATAGTAGCTATTCAGACCGGAAGTCAATCTTCCGCCAGTGAAGAAATAATCGAACTATACAACACAGGCTCTGCATCATTCAACATTACTGGCATGCGGCTCGAATATCTTTCTGCCGAACCGAAAAACTTTGATGTTCCGAGCAGGACGATTCTGCTTTCGGGCTCTATTCCACCCCAAAGTAGTTATTTGTTAACAAGTACCGGACACCAAACCGATGCAAGTCTTTCTCATTTTGCTCCAACACTTGCAAGCAGTGGCGGGCATCTACGGCTGCGCAGTAACGATACAAAAACCACATTTGATATTGTCGGTTGGGGAGCAGCCTCTCATGCCCAAGGGCAACCTGCTAGCGCCCCTCTGCCTGGCGAAGTACTTCGAAGAATTAAAAATGCGCAAGGTGACTACCTCCAAACTGGTAATAACAAGGTAGATTTTAGCGCAGGTACTGTTACGCCGAGTGCAATTGATCAATACGATTCTACTGCTAATCACATATATTTGAGCGAGTTGCTCCCTAACCCTGGTGCGCCGCTCACCGACTCACAAGATGAATTTATCGAACTGTATAACCCTAGCGACGTGGCGATTGATATTTTAGGATACAGTATCAAGGCCGGCACAAATCTGACGTATGCGTACAAAATTCCAAGTCTCGTGCTTAAATCTCATGAATACACTGCCCTGTATTCTCGCCAAACTCATGTTGCACTTTCAAATTCGGGTGGGCGTGTAGTGCTTCTGAACCCTGAAGGCACAATTGTCGATGAAACTGCTGCATATGGAGTTGCTGCAGAAAATACCGCGTGGGCAATGAACGAAACAACATGGGCATGGTCTGCCCGAGCAACTCCGAATACCGAGAATGAAATTACTGCCCCTATTACTTCAGACAAAGCGACAAGTTCGTCAAGAGTTCATGTTTCTAAAACTACCAAGACAGCAGCTAAAAAGTCATCCACTAAGGCTCCAAAAGGTACTTCTACCTCAAAACAGAAAGCATCGCCTAAAACCACAAAACCATCAGATCAAAAAACCACCCCCACCTTACATCCTGGAATTCTTGCAGGAGTTGGGGGTAGCGCGGTACTATACGGGGCATATGAATACCGACGCGACGTTACAAATGCAATCCAAAAACTCCGATCATACCGAAGCAATCGGAGAAAAAATAGGTAGACAACTTCATGGTGGCGAAGTAATAGAGCTCATGAGCGATCTAGGTGGAGGCAAAACAACATTCGTCCGCGGTCTCGCCCGAGGGCTAGGGAGTACCGACACCGTAGCGAGCCCCACTTTTATGATTTGTAAACAATACAGTGCTGGTAAGAATACACTCTATCATTATGATTTTTACCGCCTGAGTGAGCCAGGTATCATGGAACACGAACTCCAAGAGGGGTTGTCGGATCCGAATGCGATCATAGTGGTTGAATGGGCAGATATCGTAGCTGACGTACTGCCAAAAAATCGAATAACAATATCGATCGCTACTACATCCGAGACCGAACGGAAGATCACCATACAAGGTCCACAATCTATTATCGATGCCCTCAGCCAATAATCCCTACCACTGACACCTCACCAGCAATACGTACCCAGCACTACAACAGTCAAGAAATTGCAACCATTGGAGATACAATCTTTTTTAAATCTGATAGAGTAGAGTTTGAATACCCTGATCAGATTGGTGAAACGCTTGATCCACTCGGGGAGTTTTATAAAGCAAACAAAGATAAGTTCTGGCAATTCACCGTCCAAGGTCAGATCCAGGACGTCGATAATAGTGGTCAAACGGTATCAAATCCCTACTCTATCTGTAAATCCAGTTCTTAGCGTATACTTAACGCATGAATATTCTCACGATTCGCACCGATAAACTCGATTCCGAAATAGGTTTCTTTAAAGACGCAACGCAAATCGGGTATGACGCCTGGCCTGCTCATCGTCATCTTGCCGAAACTATTCATACACGTATTAAGGATCTGCTTAGTGAAAACGATACGACCATACAACAGATAGATGCACTTGTTATATATAGGGGTCCTGGTAGTTTTACAGGACTTCGTATTGGTATCAGTCTTGCTAATGCGCTAGCAAGCTCTCGCTCCATTCCAATAGTTGGTGAATCCGGTGACAGCTGGATTGAAACTGGTATCAAACAATTACTCAATCAGTACAATAACCGTCAAGTTACACCACTTTATGGCGGCGACCCGCATATTACACAACCCCGAAAATAATTTTGTTATAACCTACGAAAGATGCCAATCGAAACTAACAAAAGTACTGGCGTAGCCGAAAACCGTGCTAAATATCTCTGGCAGAAAAGCCGTGTCATGGAAGGTCTTTCAATAATAAATACAACTGACATCGACATGGCTCTAGCGTCCGAAACAGTGGAGTCAGGAAAACATGGGTTAGTCATTATTTCGTGCGCTGGTAAATACAATAAAATAACGAAGCAATATGAACGGTGAATCGTAATCTATGCCGTTAAGTATTAAGCCGATTCGATGCGGTTATCCTTGCCGATAATCCACGCGGGCAGTATTATAGATACAAGATTATCTAGGTATTTTCAATAATCTTGTTCGCAATATTTAATTCGCTTTAACAGATATGATTAGACTAAAGAAGTGATAGTGATCGTCTTTTCATACCTGTACTAATAGAAAGGACCCCTATGGACCCAATCACCATTGGACTTGCAGTGGCTGGCGTTGCTATTGGCTTTGGAGCTAGTACAACTATTACAAAAAAGAGGTTAGGTAGCTCACAAGATGCTGCCGATAAAGAGCTCAAGAAAGCTAAAAAAGAAGCTGAGCGTCAAATTAGTGCTGCCCGCGAAGAAGCGGCTAAGATGGCCGAAAACGCTCGCCGCGATGAGCAAACCCGCCGTCGTGAGGTCAAAGAAATTGAGCAACGACTCTTAGAACGTCAAGAATCACTCGATAAAAAACTTGATCAACTCGACAAGCGAAATGAGAATCTACGTAAAGGCGAAGATGAAGTTGAAGAACTCAAGAACGAGATTCGAGATATTCGTCGCCGTCAGCAGGAGAAACTTGAGAAAGTTGCCAAACTCACCAAAGAGGAAGCTGCTGAAAAACTTATCAAAATGACCGAACGTGACATCAAGAATGATCTCACTGGCCTGGTTGCAAAATTACAAAATGAAGCCAAAGACAGCGCTGAAGAAAAAGCTGCTGTCATCATCACCAGTGCGATGGAGCGTATGGCAAGCGAAGTAACCGCTGAGCGAACCGTTACTGCCGTCAAGCTAGAAGACGAAGAGATGAAAGGTCGCATCATCGGTAAAGAAGGTCGAAACATCCAATCCCTACAACGAGCAACCGGTGTAGACATCATGGTTGATGACACCCCGGGTATGATTATCCTCAGCTCGTTCGACCCAATCCGACGTGAAGTAGCCCGAGTAGCTCTTGAAATGCTTCTCAAAGATGGTCGTGTTCACCCAGGACGAATTGAAGAAATCGTTGAGAAAGCACAAAAATTGGTTCAAAAAGATGTTGTCCGTGCCGGTGAAGATGCTGCTCGAGAAGTTGGCGTCATCGGGATTCCAAAAGATATTCTGCAACTGCTTGGTGAGCTTAAATACCGAACCAGCTACGGTCAGAACGTGCTCAAGCATTCAACCG
>CAZBRN010000038.1:0-8842 GCA_964494545.1 uncultured Candidatus Saccharibacteria bacterium
CACCTCTGCCACTCCTGTTATACTGAGCGTATCTATGATTATTAACGCCGCCAAAACGACGACGACTGATCTTAATTGCCAGGGGGCAACATGTTAAGTAATCTCTTACTTCTTGCAAATGGTGACGAACCTCATATCGCTCTAGCACCTGAGCCAGTGCTTCATATTGGTGGATTCACCATAACAAACTCAACGATTTATGGGCTTATTTGCGCCGTGCTCCTTCTCGGAATTAGCTTGTTCGCACGCAAATCTATTCGGCTCAAAGCTGTGCGGGGTGTCACACAATTTATCGAAATGATTATGGAATTTGTGATTGGTCTCATCGAAGGCCCCCTCGGTAGCCGCGCAAAAGCAGTATCCTATGCACCAATCTTCGGTGCCTTTTTCTTGTTTATTATCTTCAATAACATCATGGGTATCATGCCGTGGGTCGGCCCTGGTGTGAATGCAACCACTGCAGAAGGAACTTTCCCACTTTTTCGTGCGTTCACTGCAGACCTCAATGGAACTATTGCCATGGCAGTTACGGCTATTGTGACAGTCCAGTACCTATCTATTAAAGAGTCTGGATTCTTGGGTCACCTAAAGCACTATTTCACCGATAAACCACTCAATCCGGTCAATGCATTTATTGGGTTGCTTGAAGTGTTTGGTGAGTTTACCCGTATGATCAGTCTTAGCCTTCGTTTGTTTTTGAACACCGTTGTCGGTGAAATCTTGATTGCAGTGTTTGCCTATATCGGCAAAGACTTCCAATCGTTTACGATTTTACCTATAGCGATGTTCGAAATTTTGGTTGCCTGTATTCAGGCATATGTTTTTACCGTGCTGGCAGCCACCTATTTGGGGCTGGCAATTGCGCACGGCCATGACGACGAACATCCTGCCCATGAAATTGACCCCGTTGTGGCGTCACTCGAGGGCGATGTTAGATAGTTCCTCAATTCCATTGAGAACACATCAAACCATTAAAAATTAAATATCCACGAGACCGTTCGGCTAGCCGGGCACTTGTGGTGAACTATAAGGGAGAAATCATAATGGTTCCAACAATATCAAGATTTGCAGCAGAGACTGCAGAAGTAGTACAACGTGGTGGATGGAATCCAACTGCCGCTAAAGCATTTATGCTCGGTATCGCATTCTTAGGTGCAGCAATTGGCCTCGGAATGGTCGGTCAAGCATACATGAAGGCTCTAGGACGTAACCCAGAAGCTGGTAAGGCTGCTGGTCAGGTTGTGATTATCGCAGCTATGATCGAAGTTACTGCCCTTTTGGCCTTCCTCGGCGCAATAATCGTCAAGTAGAGTTTAAATATGAAAGCCGCTTCCATGCTGAGTACATTGCAACCCAAAAACTTCCAGTCCGCGTTCACCGCACCTACAAGTGCGGCTCACTTTCGGTCTTCTCTTTTTGGGCGCACTGTTTCTCAGCATGAAACCGGTACTCACTTTAGAACGTTAAATAAAATGGAGAAGATGAATGATTAATCCGCTGTTCGTGTTGTTTGCTTCTGAAGCAGCAGCCGAAAAAGAAGGTATCGCAGTTCTTGGGATTGATCCGAAGGCAATAATTCTGCAAGCCGGAACATTTGTATTACTCTTCTTGATCCTCAAGAAATTCGCTCTTCGTGGGATTGTCGATACGCTCGAGAAGCGTCGAACTACCATCGATAAAGGCGTTGCTCTTGGTATCGAGATGCAATCTGCAAAAGAAGGTTTCGACAAAGAACTGACTGCAATGCAAGCGAAAGCTCGAAAGCAAGCAGATAAAATCTTGGCTCAGGCTCATACCGAAGCTGGCGATATTATCAAAGCTGGTGAAGCATCTGCTGCTAAAAAAGTAGATAGCATGCTGGCTGATGCAAAGGTACGAATCGACCGTGAAATGCAATCTGCAAAACGCGATCTTCAAGCCGAAATGCTCAGTCTAGTAAGTGAAGCTACCGAAGTAATTATTAGTGAAAAGCTTGATGCTAAGAAAGACGCAAGTCTGATTGCTCGAGCACTCAGTAAGGTACGAGCATGAGCATTGTTTCAAACGCCGCAATTGCTCGTGCCTTGCTGGCTGATATTGCAAATGGTACTTCAATGACCGATGCAACATCGTCACTTGCTGCGTATCTCATAGAAGAGCGTCGAGTTAACGACACCAGCGCAATTGTGCGAGATGTAGAACGACAACTTTTGGTGTCGAAGGGCGATCTGTATGTTCGCACAACGACGGCAACTCCGTTAAATAGCGAAATGAAAGACCAAATTCGGGCTATGTTCGGTTCAGCAGAAGGTGTCAAAAAAGTAATTATCGAAGAGACAATAGACAAGACTGTAATTGGCGGCGTGCGCTGTGAAACAGCAGAAAAACGGCTCGATTTGACCGTGCACCGGCAGTTACAACGACTAAAACGGCAAGAATCGTAAGGAGCAACTATGGCAGATATGAGTATTAAGGAATTATCAGGAAGTATCCGCGAAGCTATCGCGGAGCTAAAAAACAGCCCCGACATCGAAAGCGTCGGTATCATTACCCGAATCGGTGATGGAATCGCTTGGATTTATGGTTTGCAGAATTGTGGCTATAACGAAATGATTGAAATCGAAGGCGAAAATGGCCCTGTACCAGCATTCGCGCTCAACCTTATGGACGGCGAAATTGGTGCTGTGCTTATGGGTGAAGACGTTAAGGTCAAAGCTGGTATGCGCGTCAAGTTAACCGGTAAAGTTATGCAAATCCCTGTCGGCCCTGAGCTTATCGGCCGCGTGGTTGATCCACTCGGTAACCCACTCGACGATAAAGGCCCGATCAAAACCAAGCACATGGGTCTCATCGAAAACAACGCTCCAGGTGTGCTTGATCGTAAAAGTGTCAACGAACCTCTCATGACCGGTCTGCTCGCTATCGATGCTATGGTCCCTGTTGGTCGTGGTCAGCGTGAGCTTATCATCGGCGATCGCCAGACTGGTAAAACAGCCATTGCTGTAGATACGATGATCAACCAACACCGTCAGAAGACTGGTGTGGTAAACATTTACGTTGCTATCGGTCAGAAGCTCAGCAAAGTTGCCCGCATCATCGAGCGACTCAAGCGTGAAGGCGTGATGGAACAAACAATCGTGATCGCCACCAGTGCAGCAGATCCTGCATCACTACAGTACTTGGCTCCATATGCCGGTGCCGCAATCGGTGAGTACTTCCGCGACAACGGCAAGCATGCTCTCATCACTTATGACGACCTTACCAAGCACGCTGTTGCTTATCGTCAGATGTCACTACTTCTCCGACGCCCACCGGGCCGCGAAGCCTACCCTGGTGATGTCTTCTACTTGCACTCTCGTCTCCTCGAGCGAGCAGCAAAGATGAGCGACGCAAAAGGTGGTGGTAGTCTTACTGCCCTTCCAATCATCGAAACCCAAGCTGGTGATATCTCTGCCTATATCCCAACTAACGTGATTAGTATCACCGACGGTCAGATCTTCATGGAAACAAACCTCTTCAACCAAGGTATTCGACCAGCGGTTTCTGTCGGTCTATCTGTTTCTCGTGTTGGTGGTGCAGCTCAGACAAAGGCTGTGAAGTCTGTAGCTGGTTCGCTCCGACTCGATCTTGCTCAGTTCCGTGAACTTGCTGCTTTCTCGCAGTTTGGATCAGACCTCGATGCTGAGACCAAAGCTAAGATTGAGCGCGGTCAACGGCTCACTGAGCTTCTTAAGCAGCCTCAATATAGCCCACTTGGTGTTTGGGAACAGACTGCAAGTTTGTTTGCAGCTACCGAAGGTGCTTTCGATGACATTCCTGTAGCTAAGGTCAAAGATGCGCAAGCTTCAATGCTTCACGAACTGTGGAGCGCGCACAAAAAAGCAATGGAAGAACTCAACAAGGGCGATAAGCCATCTGATGCTGTCAAAGAAGCAATCCTCAAAGTTGCCAAAGAAATCGCCGAAGGACTTAAGGGATAACACAACATGGCTAGTCGTCAGCAATTAAAGCAGCGCATCGGAAGCGTAAAAAGCACCAAGCAGATCACTAAAGCTATGGAGTTGGTTAGTGCTAGCAAAATGCGCCGCGCCCAAGAGCAAGCGATGCGAAGCCGGGACTACCGAAATATCGCACGGCAGATTTTGTCTCGACTCCGTGAACTGACCGATGTTAAAAAACATCCTCTTTATACTCAACGAAAGCTCGGTACTCGATTACATATCGTTGTAACAAGCAATCGTGGACTTGCTGGCGCCTATAACAGCAACATTCTCAAGCGTTTGACTCTTGAACTACAACAAGATAAAGAAGCCGGGATTGTTAGCAAAATAATAGTTATCGGTAAACAAGGTGCCAGATTTATAGTCCGTTTTGAAGATATTGAAGTACTAGCTGTCTATGAATCTTTCCCCGACCAATTAACTGCCAACGATATCCGTCCACTACTCGATACTATTACCCAACAGTTTATCGATGCAACAGTCGATGCCGTCGATATCATCTATACCGATTACAAAACCAGTATTACACAGGTGGTGACCGTCGATCGACTGCTCCCTGCTGCCTACACCGACGAGCCGATCGTGCCGGATCTTGAAAACGCCGTGTTCGAACCATCTCCTGAGGCAGTGCTTGAAGCTATCACCGAGCGACTCATTGAATCCCAGCTTAGCCAAGCAATCATGGAATCCGCTGCCAGTGAGCAGTCAATGCGTATGATGGCCATGAAGAGCGCCACCGACAACGCCAGTGACCTCATCGAAGATCTGACGTTGGCTTTCAACACTGCCCGTCAAGGTGCCATCACCCAAGAACTCGCCGAAATCACCGGCGGTGCTGAGGCTATCAAATGATCGAAAATAGAGACGGAGTTTTGGATGAATAGATATAGAGCATTTGAAGTAGAGATAATGACCGATACACCTAAGGAGAGAAACACATGAGTACAGCACAAAAAACTAAACCAGGAACAATCACCCAAGTTGTTGGCGTGGTCGTAGATATGGAGTTCGAGCAAGGTCACTTGCCGGCAATTTATAACGCAATTGAAGCCGAAAGTAACGGTAAGAAACTCGTTTTTGAGGTAGCACAGCACCTCAGCGAAAATAGCGTTCGTACTATTTCCCTCGGAAGCACCGACGGTTTGCAACGTGGCGCAAAAGTAGCCGACACTGGCGCACCAATTAGCGTGCCTGTCGGTAAAGAAACTATGGGTCGCATGTTTAATGTGCTCGGTCAGCCAATCGATGGCAAGCCAGACAAGTTCACCAAACGTGCATCTATCCACCGCGCTCCTCCTACCCTCGACGAACAATCAGGTGTAACTGAAGTATTGGAAACCGGAATCAAAGTGATCGATCTCATCTGCCCTGTTACTAAAGGTGGAAAAGTTGGTTTGTTCGGTGGAGCTGGTGTGGGTAAAACCGTGCTTATAACAGAGCTCATTAACAACATTGCAAAAGAACACGGTGGAACATCAGTGTTCGCTGGTGTGGGTGAGCGTACTCGTGAAGGAAACGACCTTTACTACGAAATGGAAGAGTCGGGTGTACTCGACAAAACCAGTCTTGTATTTGGACAGATGAATGAGCCACCTGGAGCTCGTTTACGCGTGGGACTTTCTGGACTTACTATCGCTGAAGGTTTCCGTGATGAAGGAAAAGACGTGCTCTTGTTCGTCGATAACATTTTCCGTTTCACTCAAGCTGGCGCCGAAGTTTCTGCACTGCTCGGTCGTATGCCATCCGCTGCAGGTTACCAGCCAAACTTGGCACAAGAAATGGGTAGCTTGCAAGAGCGTATTACTTCTACCAAAACAGGCTCAATCACTTCTGTACAGGCTGTGTATGTGCCCGCAGACGACCTTACTGACCCAGCACCTGCAACCGCTTTTGCCCACCTTGACTCAACGATTACGTTGAACCGCGCACTTACAGAGCTTGGTCTCTACCCTGCTGTCGACCCACTCGATTCAGGTAGTACAATCCTCGATCCAGAAATCGTTGGCGAACTTCACTACAAAACAGCTCGAGACACTCAGCAAATCTTGCAACGCTACAAAGACTTGCAAGATATTATCGCTATTCTCGGTATGGAAGAACTCAGTGAAGAAGATAAGCAGACCGTTTCTCGCGCACGTCGCTTACAACGGTTCTTGACTCAGCCATTCCACGTTGCTGAAATCTTCAGTGGTATCCCGGGAACCTACGTTTCACTCAAAGACACCGTCCAGGGTGTTCGTGAAATCCTTGACGGTAAGCACGACGATAAGAGTGAGAGCGCCTTCTATATGAAGGGCAAAATCAGCGAGGTCAAGTAATGGCTGGCGAGTTGGCACTTTTGCTCGGAGTAACGCTTGAGGATGTTATAGCATGATTCACTTTGAACTCGTTACACTCAATGGTAAGAAATTTGGTGAATCTGTGCATGAGGTTGTTTTACCTACAGCCGACGGCTACATCGCCGTATTCCCGAATCATATGCCTCTCATAAGCATCGCCACTCCTGGAGTTATCAGCGTTCGCAAGAAAGCCGGTGATTCCGATGAGTCTCTCGAGTATTTTGCTACTAATGGCGGTGTAATTGAGATCGCAGATAACACAGTAAGGGTTCTCGTTGACGAGGCTGATGCAGCCGACGATATTAATGAGCAAGAAGCTGAAAAAGCATTTGAAGCCGCAAAAGCAATGCTTAAAGAATCGAAAGATTCAATATCACTACAACACGCACAAACACTTATTGATCGACAAGCTGTTCGTCTACAGGTAGCAGGCCTTCGCCGACGCAAACGCCGCTAATAATGCAGATGTAAAAACTACCCCCACTGCATATTTGCATATTATTCCTAAAAGTATTATTGTTTAATCATTAGTTATTCTAAGGAGGGTTCCAATGTTTAAGAAGCAAAATATCGCCGCAGTGGTGGCGGAATTGTTTGGTGTAGTCATATTAGTAGTGTCGGTATATTCAATGGTGGCAAGGACGTCGTTCCCATTGTTTGCCGCTATAGCAGCAGGCTTAAGCCTTAGTGTTCTCGTTCACTCAATTGGTAGTGTTTCGGGCGCACAAATCAACCCAGCGATCACACTCGGTCTTTGGAGTGTTCGAAAAGAAAAAACAGGCCGAGCATTATTTTTTATCGCTGCCCAGATGCTTGGTGGATACGCAGCATGGATGCTCTTGCAGTATTTCCTTGGCCGA
Organism: uncultured Candidatus Saccharibacteria bacterium; assembly: GCA_964494545.1. Lineage (GTDB taxonomy): Bacteria > Patescibacteriota > Saccharimonadia > Saccharimonadales > AWTP1-31 > JAPLYT01. Next base: position 7,180 of record CAZBRN010000038.1, read on the forward strand.
GATCTCGAAAGCCTAGCTGGCAAGTTTGAATGGAAAATTCTAATTGCTGAAGCGGTTGGTGCATTCGTCTTTGGCTTTGGTGTTGCTAGCGCTGTGTACCAAAAGTATGAAGGCGGTAAACTTGCCTTCACCGTCGGTGCATCACTTACACTTGGTATTTTGGTAGCATCAATGGGCTCAAACGGAGTTATAAACCCTGCCGTCGCGCTTGGCTTACAAAGTTTTAACTGGGCATATGTCGTAGGTCCAGTAATTGGTTCTGTCTTCGGAATGAATCTTTACGCAATGCTGTTTACCGACGAAATGTCGATGCCAAAACGTCCAGTTCGAGTTGCTCCAAAAGTTACTGCAAAAGCAAAAGTAGCTCCTGCAAAAACAACTGCTTTAAAAAAGAAAGCAGCCCCAAAGACTAAAAAACGAAAATAATTACGAAATTAATTCGTGATATAAAGCCCCTCAGCAATGAGGGGCTTTATATTGTACCGTCGAGTAGATCTTGTTCAAACGCCACAATGCCTGTGTAGTCGGCCGAATAGGTATCTGTTGATGGTAGATCAAAATTTTTCACTTTTCGATAGATAATCGAAATGAGTTTCGTCATGCGATCAAGCTCTTCTGGAGAGGCTGTATATTCTCGAACAAGTTCTTTGGAGGACGAAGCTTCTACATACCACATTTGTCCTGAAACATGCGCTGGCTTAAACCGGCTACTGTTTTTTACCAGCAAGGTATAGAACGCTAGCTGCGTGCGGTGACGCCATGCTTTGATCGCTTTATTCTGGTCACGCGTCGTAAAACTACTGAGTGGATTACCGGTTTTGTAATCAATAATAGTCAGACTATCTTGGTTCATATTAATACGATCAAGGGTTCCCTTCACCATAGCTCCATCGACAGAAATGTCATGAAGGCTTTGTTCTGGTAGGCCTCCCTTGCTCATCCAAAACGTATCACTCTTGAAGAGTTTTTTGAGGAGAAGTTCGCCGTGCTCTTTATATCTACTTAATTCATCGGTAAGTAACGATTGATTATCTAATGCTTTTTGATAGGCATCGCAAACACTCTCGATATCGAGTGTTCCGCTATTGACTGCGTTTTGCGCATATTCTAAGGCAGTATGGATAGCGTTACCAAATGCCATATTCGGTGTAGTATGTGATGGCAACGACAGTAGATGACGCTCCATAAACGCCGTCGGACCGCCACGATTGACATCGAGAAAATCAAGATATGAGGACGCACTGAGCGCAAAATTCTCTAGCTGTTGACCAAGGGCTAATTTCTCGTCTTCGATTACCAGTCGAGGCCAGCGGAGGTTTTCTTCGAGCACAGCTATAGCTGAATCATCTTGTTTTGGTTCAATGGTTTCGATCGGTAATGCTTCGTGAATGAGCGGTGACGGTAGAACATCCTTGCCGGCAACATCCTGCTGGTAGCTCGTAATAAGTAGAGATCGTTTGGCGCGAGTTGCAGCAACAAACATTAATCGTGCATAGTCATCATTGTCGTCTCCTGCTGGTTGTAGCGGTAGGTTGGCCGGTGATTTTCTGCCACCCGTACTTGGCTTCCAGTTGTTGTCGATAGCGTTGATAACATATACCGTCTCGAACTCTAAGCCTTTGGCCTTGTGGACGGTTAGTAATTCTACGGCGTTTTCTCCGCT
>CAZBRN010000039.1:0-8729 GCA_964494545.1 uncultured Candidatus Saccharibacteria bacterium
TTAAACTGGATAATTTTCTAGACCTAATGGCAAAATTGGTGCCGAAGGTGGGCGACAAAGCTCCATAATGTGTTTCGCGGTCGATAAAAAATCACCTATTGTACATTCTCGGACCATTCGTGCCCTACGACCGTTGAAGTTTCTATGATGTGAAGCGTCAACCCCAAAAAGCGACCGATCGAGTTCATCGTCAAAAGCCCATGGACTAATTCGAATGGGTGTCAATGCGACATCGTCGACTTCTTTCGTTACAAAGTCGATATTTCTCAAATGATGCACTCCCGTGATAGGACCTGCGTCTGGTTTGAGTTTAACTACAAAGATTATCCCTCGCGGGAATACACGATTATTAATCGTGATGGGTACGAGAGAAAGCGCTGTATCTTGCTCGGCGCTTTTCTGAAACAATACTGGCTTGCGGTCTTTGGTGTGATGAATCGTTATAGCATCTTGCTCCCCTTCTAAATAATATCGAGCTTGAGTTACAGCTTTGCTGAAAAAATGTTCTGCATCCAGACAAGATCTAAGCATTACTCTTCCTCCCCTGCACCTAACTCCATCTGATGGGATCGGGATGCCAGTCGCAGGCAGTACGGTTTCATGTAGAACATCGTCTCCTACGTTAGAGCGCATTAGCATTCGCTGACGTGCCAGACCCTTAAAAGCTGCGAGTGCTGGCAATGGCGCTATAGGCACGTCAAACCTGTCGCTCGTACTTAACGATTGACGTATGTGGTCATCTACAGCCACTGAAAGCGCAACATCAATTATTTCACGTTGTTCATACGACCTTAAGGCATGATGTTCAAGAGTCCGCTCTCTCCAAGATTTTTCCAACTAAATACTGTACATCGAATTCGATTTTTCAGTTAATTACCCGTCTAATCAACTACTTTTGTTTCGACACCCGCTGCTCGTAGAACAAGATTTCGCGAGGCTTTAGTCATTTTTTCTATATATTCAAGGCCTTGCCGCTCTGTGGTGTCAGCAGGCAACGTTGCGAACGGGATATGAAGTAAAGTGGTCGCAGCAGGATAGGCGACTTTTTTGGAATGGACGGCGATGCCACTTAAATAGGCTCTCGCATGTTGCGTAAGCATCCTGGTAGAGTCGAAAGCAGGGTTAAGCAATAGCGAAAGATTGAAGCCCGCCGATCGATAATCTAGAGGTGCCGTTATGCCACCACACAAAAGCCTTACTTTTTTTTGATCCAGTATCCCATGCATAAATCCAATGCTATCTGTTGTTTCATAAATATCTCTCGTTCTAAACTTCTCACTTCCTGCGGGCGCATCCCTTGATACAGGTCGGTACACTCGATCAGCGCTAAATATTGTCTTTCTTAATGCAAAACGCATTTTCCCGCCCAAATTAAGTTCTCTAGGAGCTCCTCTATCAAAAATATGTAATATCATTTCTGCTGGGTCAACAAGTCGCACGCGTGGCAAACCAACTTCGACGAGGGTTTTTGTATCGAAACCAGGGTTTTCTGCCATTTCATCAGTTGGCACTTCAACTATCCCTACAGTGTCTTGGCCAAATATTTTATCACCCCAAAATGCAGCCTGTGCGAGAAATTCTTCAGCACCACTGACCTGTCGATAGATAAGTAGGCTGCTATGACCATCTGTTAGGTGGGATCGTTCGTTTACCATTTATTTTATTTCCATGCGCTCAAATTTATTGCGAAACCAAAGCTTTTGGCTGCTCGAGTTGCATACGAGCTGGATGCTCCTTTGGCACTTCAACATTTCCTGATGAAATTAAATGAGGAAGAGTTTTGAAGAATGTCATATGCGGCTGACGATTTTCATCTACTGGCGACGTGTCAAATCCTTCTTGTCTAAGAAATTCCCGTGTATCAGCCATTTCTCCTAAGAGTAACTCTTGATCCAGAAGATCAAAAATGAATCCAAGATCACGTTTGCCAATATCAAGTCGGTACCCCTCGACCGCGAAAGATCCAACACCCCACATACGTTCATCAACTCGTTCTTCTGTTGCTTCATCGACCTCGCGGGCGGTCGTCAGACTTATATCACCAAAGACAGAATCGACCGCATCTTGCCCCTTTCGAGCTACAAACTGATTGTAGTGCTTCCTTACTTGGTGGTACTTATCGAGAGTTTTAGCCCTGTTATGGATAATCTTCGGAAATGATTGTTGTGTCATGACAGACATTTCATGAGCTGTAACATAAGTTACATGAATGCCTCCAAGAGTCATTGTGACTCCTTTACCAAATCCTAGATGACCAACCTGATCAAGATATTGATGCCATTGCGGCGCTTCACGATGCCCTTCAATAGAGACTTGTCGCATAATTCGGAGTCTGGTATTGCTCCATCGGGTACATGGGGAACATGATCAACGATATTACCGACGGATAAAATCTCGCTCCCGCTTGTTCTCATATTGTTACTATACTATTAACTTTTTTAATATACAAAATAATTAAATTGTATTGGTGATCTGAACTTATTTAGTAAATCCATGGCATAATAAGAAGAATGAATATTGCAATTCAAGGTATTGCTGGGTCGTTTCACGCTCAGGCAGCATCTGAACTTTTTACCGGTTATGATCCATCTCTCGTCGAATGTACTACCTTCCGGGATGTTTTTGATGCCGTGACTGATGGACGAGCTGAATACGGCATGGTCGCGATAGAAAACTCACTCCATGGTTCTATTAATCAAGTTTATCGATTGCTGGCAGAACAAAATTTAAATATTTGCGGCGAGATTAGACTTCATATCAAACTGTACCTTATTGGTCATGACGACCATGGGTTAGACATGGTAAATATCCCGCTGACGGAAGTTCTGTCCCAACGAGAAGCGCTCAGCCAATGCGAGCAGTGGCTTGCCGCAAATCTCGAACATGCCAAACTTTCAGAGGCAAGTGACACAGCCGCCGCCGTACGAACCGTCGTTGAGAGCCAAGACAGTAGTAAATTGGCAATTGCCGGTAGAGCAGCTGCCGATAAATATCACGCTAGTATTATCGCCGGTCCTATCAACGACGATCCTGAAAACTATACTCGGTTTCTATGTATCACGGCCAAAAATTTCACACCTCCAGATGCAGATCGTACCAGTATCATCATCCAGGAGCCAGACAATGACTCAGCCGGTACACTTCTGCAAGCCCTGACCGTATTTGCAAATGAGAATATCAACCTTTCTAAGTTAGATAGTCACCCGTTGCCAGGTAAGCAACGACGGTATGCTTTTTATATTGATTTTGATGAGTCAAAAGATAATAGTGCGGGTACTAAAGTAATAAATGAACTTAAAAATCTCGGTTGGGAAGTTCAATTACTAGGGAGTTATAAGGCCGACAAGCATTAGCGTAATACAATATTGTTGACAATCCTGCAAGTTTGTATATAATCACGATTAAATACGTTAAGCAGGGTCATTATTATGCTCGAATTCATCGTCTTGGGGATTGTTCCAGGCACCAATTTTATCATCACATTACCGGTTATTATCATCGGATTAAGTTCAGTTCTGATTGTCGTTCTCACCTATTTTGAAACACGACGATTCTTGCGTTCTCGCAATACAACAATTGAACAAACTGATTTCAATAGCGTCACTGCCTAAGTCTATTCGAAAGAATCAGTTTCTTCTGAAATGTCGCTTGGGACAATACTCTGACCATATAGGGTAAGGTCTTCAAGCAAGAATTTTTGATTGTCAGTTAGATCAATTTTGGCACTCAATGTTTTAATCCTTTCAAAATATTTCGAGAGCCTACTTTCCTCGCCGCCAGTCATAAGATAGTCGGCGCGGTGCGTTTCCCAGGCCATGCGTTCTTCTGAAGAAAGTTTCCGAGGGAAATTCCTCGCTTTATACAGTGGCAACAGTTTTTTTAGCCGTTCGTCATGACATTTGGATATTAGCGGAGTCAGCTCGTCTGGTTTCGCCCGGCGAACATCTTCCATGACCGAACGATCTTGATCGCTCATAAAACCATCGTATAGTTGAGCGTCAACCGTTTTTGGTTCGCTCGCAAAGCGTGCTTGTTGCTTACCGTCCATGATCTCAAGTGCTTTTAGGAGTTTTCCGGCAAACGCTGTGTCAGCATGTAATTTCTGTAGGTTGGTCTTAATGACATCCATATCAATTTGTAGACGTTCTTGGCTATCTTCGTCTAAAACCGCCAAAGGTGCAACCGCAGGACATCGATTGAACTGCATTGTTTTGATAGGTAATCTCGGAGCGTCTTCACTTCGATCTTCGGGAGCCTGCCATGCCCAAGCTTCAACAAGTTCATCGACCGTCATACTCTGAAATCGTTCAGGATCATAACGAAGATCGTATACAAGTGCACCACTTTTTTTAGGATGATCGATAAGTCGCGTTACAACGGCTGTTTTTTGATATTCGTTGGCATATTTTCCGGAACAATAAACGAACGGTTTGTTTGAATCCGCCAAAGTTTTAACTGATTTTTTATCACGTATGGAGAGCATGTAATCGAACAGCTTAGGTTGGTGACTTCGTAGCAGACGGGCTAAATCTATAGTAGCGTTCACATCGCTCAAAGCGTCATGGGCATGTGAGTGATCAAGGCCATTCTGGGCTGTTAACAGCTCCAGCCGGTTAGTTGGTTTACCTTCGGCATCTACTGGCCAGCTAATGCCTTCTGGTCGAAGTGCTCTGGTCATTCGAACTACATCTAGTAAATCCCATCGTGATCGATCGTCCTTCCATTGCCATACATATGGGTCATAAAAATTTCGATAGTGAAGATAGCGCATAAATTCATCGTCAAACCGGATGGTGTTATAGCCGACAAATATCGTTCCAGGTGTTGTGATTTCTTCCTCAAACGTTTTCAGAAAATCTGCTTCTGTAGTCCCTTCGGCTTGGGTGTGTTGTGGAGTGATGCCGGTTATTAATATTGCGTCGGGGTCGGGCAGGATATCATCGCTCAGAGCAATCAGAATGTTGTGCGGTTCGCCGATCGGATTAAGATCAAGGTCGGTTCGCTGACCTGCAAACTGCATGATTCGAGATTCACGAGGGTTGATCCCGCTGGTCTCTAAATCATAAAAATAAAAGCTATGTGCCATATGACTCTAAGTGTATCACTACTCCAGTATCTAACCAGAACCGACGACAGCAGCTAGTTACTAAACATTTTTTCGTACTGCTCAATCTTGAATTTCCGTTTTAGACCGTTATAGTTCATGTATCGTATCGCGCCATACACCGGTCGTTCAAACCATGGTCGATCATGTAACCCCGCGATACTCCAAAGTATCCCTACATACCCGTTCGGGTCGCCACCGTCTAAACTGTAAAAATCATTGAGTCGAATAAGGATGGTAAGTGCCTCTTCGGGAGACTTTGTCCATTCCAATACTTTCTTAGCCCAGTACATCCGCATATACCCATGCATTTTACCGGTTGTCCTCAGTTGCGTCTGAGCGGCATTCCAGGCCGGGTCATGCGTAGAAGACGATTCAAATTGCTCTAACGTGTATACAAAATCACGAACATCATGTGCATGCTTGGCAAGTGTTTTTTTCGCCCACTCCGAAGCGCCGAGCAATGAATCATATTTTGAGTTGTAATAGCAATAATTGTCGCTGAGACTACTTCGCACATTGAGTTCTTCCAGAAATACATCGGCACCTTCGCGGAGTGATGCATCTTGTACTACTGCATACTCAACTTCGAGTGTTATACGTAGACGAGAAATCTGACCAAAGTGAAGATACGGACTCAATTCGCTTTGACCAAAATCGGAAGGATTGTTTCGTGCGGTTGCGTACGCACGAAGCCGTTTTGAAATGAACTCGTTCAATACCTTGTGGGCTTCAGACTCGCCCGAAACATAACTCAGCGTTTGCCCGTTCGATGGAATAGATAAAACGACCTCCTCGATCATTGATTGTAAGGTTTTAATTGATTTTACGGTCCCTGGCCAACAATACGGATGCACAACGAGCTTGGGTGGTTCGCTTATATAACCCGGCAGAAGTTTACCGAGTTTGGATCGAATTGTACGAGCGGCGTATTCCTGCTTTTGGCTAACCGTCCATACTGGAACGATATTATGAGTATCAATTACATACACCGGGCACGGCGCGCTTGCTGCAATGGCTTGTTGGAATGCCTTTGGACCCCGAAGCGGGTTCATATCGAAATATATTGCAGACGGCTTAGTGTGGTGGATCATGCCCGTAAGTGTAGTTTTGGCGTCTCCTATGAGCATCATAAATGGAATTGAAAGCGCTGAAAGTTGCATTTCTACTTCACGAAAGCCCTCGAGCATCCACTGAAAATGTTCACGAGACCGATTGCCCGACTTTGAATACAGACAAAATACCACTGCTAGTGGTTGGGCTAGCGCCATCGCGGTTTTCTGTGCCCCGAGCAGCGCGTAATTATCGGCTACTCTCTGGTCACGACTCATAATATAGAGAACGCACTTTCCGTCAATCTGGTTGTCTATAGTATTTATAGTACGAATTCTGTCATCGTTCATATAGTGAAGTGTAGCAAATTACGTTCAGATATCGTCAGGATTCGACGCAGTGAGCAGTACGAAACACACTTATGGTAAGATTGGTGCATATGAATAATGATCAAATCACACCCAGCCAACCGAGTGACGTTCCAACGCCACAACCATTACCAACCGTACAATACGCATCATCTGCTAAGCCAGAAATGCAAAGCCCTCAGATACAACCACAAGCTACACCAAGCCCTGAACCAATACAGCCAATGGCCTCAACACCACAACCACAATTCAGTACACCTGCCGGTGGCTCTCTGATAGCGCCAGTCGCACAACCAAAGAGTAAGAAAAAAGTTAGGCTGATTGCAGGTGCCGTTCTAGCAATTTTGCTTACAGCAGGAGGAGTGTTTGGCCTCTATCTTCCAAATACTCAGGCAAACGTTTGGAACACGGGAATAAATCGTTCTGGAAAAGCGCTTAATGCGCTTACCGTCAAAGCCACCGATCCTAAAACCCTAGAGCAATTTACCAACACCGACATGAAAGCAACGATTAGTGGCAAACTTGATGGCGCAGACATGAGCGGTAGTATGAATATGAAGTTTAACGAATCCAAGCTTGATGGATCGCTCAATGTGAAAATCGCTCCTACAGGTGGCCCAAAAATTGATGCGGGGTTGTCTATCTTAGCTGAAACAATTAAGGGCAAAAAGTTCCCATTGATGTACCTAAAAGTAACCGGAATTAAAGATTTTGGAGGCGGGTTTTTGCCACCATCCGTGTTGGACTTTGACAACAAATGGATTTCAATCGATGAAGATTTTATCAATGAGAATATCCCTGCAGAATTAAACACATCGAAAGAAACAGACCCTAAAACGCCTTCAGCCGCCGACGTCGCTGAAGTCACCAAAGTTGCTACCGAAATTACCAATAGTTACCTACTGACCACAGATTCACAAAAAGAAATTTTGATTAAAAAAAGTTTTGTCGGAAAAGAAACTGTTGATGGCGTAAAAGCCTACCACTACATTGTTGGGATCAACATAGCACATGCGAAAGATTGGTGCGTCGCTATGGTAGACGGAGTGGCTAAAACCGAAGCCTACAAAAAGATTGCTGGCGATGCAGCAGATGACAAAGAAGTAATCGAATCGGCAAAGAAAAGCTGTAAAGAAGATGTCTTTAAAGACTTGAAGGATTCTGACACGATCGACCTGTGGATTGATGCAAAATATAAACTTCTCTACAAAGTACGACTAACCGATGAAGACGATCCGAAGACATACGTCGATATTGGCCAGAAATACGCCGCTGGCGATGATATCACCATGTTTATTGTCAGCCATGATGACAAGAACAAGAAAGATGCCAAGTTCAATATTTTAACGAACATGAAGACCAATAATACAAAAGGCGACTTTACCTACGGATCGAGTACCTCAGATAGCGAAAACGACTTGAAAATCAGTATGTCAGCGAGCCCTTTCAAAGGAGAGATCAACGCCTATAAGCCTGCCGGTGCTATCCCCATTAAAGATGTTCTCAAAAAGCTTGGCATAGATCCATCTGACCCATCGTCACTTAGCTCATTCTGAGTTCATTCTAGTATTTGATTGAGCCGATGGCTGGATCGCCAATGACTATTTTTTGATCTGGTTCAACATCCATTCGACGGAGTTGATGCATAATACCCATTTTGCCCATGATATCGCGAAGTCGCTCCACACCGTGAGTACTTTCAAAATCTGTACGTTCCGCAAAACGCTCAATTTTTCGTCCTTTGACCAAAAAGTGGCCATCAATCTTAGACACATTCCAACTATTTAATGTTTCTGGCAGTCTGAGGGTCGGTATCATTTCTTCGGCTTCAGCTTCTTTCTTGATAGCTCGCTGGATATCAACCAATTGCTTGAGCTCGTAGAGCATTGGCTTAACGCCTTCGCCGCTGACTGCAGAAATCGCATATTGCATGGTGCCCTTTGGAATAACTTTTTTAAGAGCTTTTTGCTTTTCGGCTAATACTTTTTGATCAAGACCATCGATTTTATTGAGGACAACGGCTTGTGGTTTTTCACTCAAGTCAACTGTGTAGCTTTTTAGCTCATTCTGAATAGTTTTATAAACAGCCACAACGTCATCCTGGTAGGCATCGATTAGATGGATCAGAACGCCGGTACGCTCAACATGGCGCAAGAACTCATCTCCGAGTCCTTTACCTTCTGATGCGCCTTCTATGAGCCCTG
>CAZBRN010000040.1:0-8533 GCA_964494545.1 uncultured Candidatus Saccharibacteria bacterium
GCTAGCTCAAGTCCTGCAATGCCTTTGGGGAATCCAGGATAATTATCTATCCAGTCGGTGATGGCGGCGAGACCGCCGATAACGCCCTTTTCAAACAAGAGCGTCGTAATATCTTCACGGGTGGTATAGACGGCTGCAGAGAGAGCAGCTGGCCCGGCACCAATCGTAACTACATCCCAGATCTTATGACTTGTTGCATCTTGTGGTGTGGTTTTCGTTTCGGTCATATCTATGCAACTGCCGGCGCTAATTTTGCTAAATTATATCCGACTACAATTTCTTTAGAATCATCATCTTTCGTAATGACCGTGACAGGAACAGCTAATTGTCCGCTCATCTCAAACGCTTCCTTTTGTCGCTCAGGATGTTCGTCGAGGTTAACTTCTGAGTAGCTGTGCCCTTTAGCGCCAAGCCATTTTTTAACCATTACGCAATATGCGCAGGTGTTAGTAGTGTAAATAGTTATATCTTTAGCCATGGTTCGAACTCCTATTATTACTTTTATTGTTTATTTTGTGAGGATGAATACAGTATATATAGTGCTTACGGTTATTGCAAGTACACTATATAGTGTGTTTTATGTGAATTAGAGTAGTTTATTGACCGATTTTTACAAGTTCAATATCAAATACGAGATCTGCGTTAGCAGGAATGCCAGATCCTTGTGGTGCATTAGCTCCATAAGCATCAGCAGCCGGGATAAGAAGGCGTCGTTTTCCACCGACCTTCATACCAGGGACACCATCTTGCCAACCTTTAATAACATTTGCGAGCGGGAATGTCGCAGGCTGTCCGGCGTCGAGTGAACTTTGGAATATAACTCCTGTTGCCGCTACCGCACCAGTATAATGTGCTGTTACTGTGTCGCCCACTTTAACTTCATCGCCCGTTCCTTCGACTAAGTCTGTCTTAACTAATGCATCAACCTTAGTAGTTGTTTCAAAATCTTTTAATTTAGTTCCTTGCAAAGCACCCTCCTTAGGTTTTGTAGTAGCATCATTAGTTGCCGTTGATTTTTTAGCTGCGTCTTCCGCTGCACTGGTTTTACTTCCCTGTTTACGATTCTCTTGATGGGTCTGCCAAATAACGAGACCACTAAATCCAAGAGAGGTGATCAAGAACAATACTGCAAGCGTAACTGCAGCAATCCGCTCTCCTACTTTAGCCATACACTACTCCTCTAAACATTAATGCTATACCAGTATACCCCACAATGGGGCTAGGCTTGAACAATGTTGCAACAAACTACAACGTTGATCTGAACTCGATGGTTTTTTCTGGAAAACCCTCTTTTAGGTGACGAAGTATCTTTTTGTGTAGATTGTTTGAACGGAACGTAATGTTCGGAAATTGAGACAGCGGCACCCACATTGGCGTATAGATGTTTTGACCAAGAGCATTGATTTTTCGTTCATCTGCATCGGGGTGAAGCATAGGCACACCAGAGATATACTCACAAAGATAAATATACTGCATCCCATACGGATCGGGGGCTTGCTCTTTATACACCAGCCGAGGGTTCGCTACATGAACCATCGTTTCTTCATGTATTTCACGGAAAAGTGCTTTTTCTATAGATTCGCCAAGCTCAACATGACCGCCTACAAGACCATAGAAATGATCTCCAAATTTGTCACGCTTCATTAAAAGAATACTTTTATCCTTTATGATAATTGCTCGGGCTACAGCTTTCATGATTTGAGTATACGACAAACCATCGTATGCTTACCATAAAATCACATTTTCCTCCCCTGTTAGAGGAGAAACCTCTAGGCGGACATTTCGAATTCTTGAAGTTTCTTCTTGTTTGATTCTGACTTGCCTTGTTGGAGTCTGAGTAATTGAGCATAAATTCCATCTGTTTTAGCTAACATCTCTGGGGATCCTATTTCAGATATCGTACCTTTCGATAAGGTAATGATTTCGTCTACGTCTTGGATAGTACTTAAGCGGTGAGCAATGATAAGTGTAGTACGTCCCTTCATGAGACGTTCAAGTGCTTCTTGAACCATAGCCTCAGATTTACTATCGAGGCTGCTTGTCGCTTCGTCTAAGATCAATATAGGTGCATCTTTGAGAAGTGCACGTGCAATTGCAATTCGCTGCTTCTGACCGCCACTAAGCTTAAGTCCTCGTTCGCCAATTTCAGTATCATACCCCTTTTCGAGTTTTTCTATAAACTCGTGGGCATTTGCTGATTTTGCGGCTTGAGTAATCTTCTCTATGCTCGCGCTCATATTGCCATAGCTTATATTCTCTCGAATTGTGCCGCTGAATAGTGCAGGATCTTGAAAAACTACCCCAATATTTTCACGTAGGCTTTGTTGGGTGACGTCAATAATATTTTGACCATCAATAGTTATACTACCGTTCTGTGGTTCATAGAGTCGAAGCAAAAGGTTTGTAAGCGTGGTTTTGCCTTCACCGCTCTCTCCTACGAGAGCAACCTTAGAATCTGGCTTGATAGTTACGTCGATATTTTTCAATACCTTTTTATCGCCATACGCAAACGACATCTTAGAAAATGCAATCTCACCCTTGGAAACTATTAGCCGCTTTGCTGAGGCTGTATCTTCAATATCAGGTTTTAGTGCAATAATATCAAAATAATCCTTACTATCTGCTATTGCTCGCTGTGTGTTTTCTACTAAGAAGCTGATCGTAAAGATAGGTATGCGGATTTGCATGGCATACAAGATAAGCGCAACAGCCTGTCCTGGAGTGAGCGAACCATTGGCTGCTTGTATGAATATGAATAAATAGACGGCAAAAAATATGACATTAAGGGCTAATCGTCTGGTAACATCTTTGGTGTGCCAAAATTTTGATTGAGGCTTGGTGAGTTTGATAACGTTATCAACGTGTTTCTGGAAAAATGCTATCTCACGTTTTTCTTGGATAAAGCTCTTAACTACTTTAATTTGACCGATAGACTCAGCAAAACGACCGCTTGCGATGTCGTTATTATTATTAATTTTTGCTTGGTATCCCTGCCATGTACCACTTGCTTTGATGGTCATGAGTATAAAAATTGGATAAAGGGTAAAGAGCAAAATAGCCACAGGAATACTATAGTAAGCTACGATCGCCAACGATAATATTGTGCTGAATATGAATTGCAGGAAGTTATTGCTCCACATTTGCATAAAGTTGGTGATCTGGACGACCGACCGACTCAATCGACTAATTATTTTACCGGTTAATTCTTGATCAAAATAGCTTTGAGGTAATGTCATGAGATGTCGATAGTACCGTTCGCCAAGAACTTTATAGAGCCGTGCTGACATTTGATCACCAAAATATCCGTTCACATTACTAATAAGGTTGCTCGCAAGGTCGCTTCCAAATATACCGACTACAATCATTACTAGACGATTAATATTTGAATCTGTTCCTCGACGTAACTCGTCAATTGCCCAACCACTCAAAAGAGGCTGAACAAGTCCTATGGCAGCAACCAGAATAGAAAGCGAACTAATGAGATAGTAGTACCCTTTTAATTCGCGGGTGAACTTAATAATTCTAAGTATGTGCTTCATACTAAACCCGTTCGAATCCGAGCTCTTTTGCCACGCGAGCACAAACAGCGTCAACAAGTGAGGTCACCTCATCAGTTTTCAAGGTTCGTTGTGGATGCGTTACGGCAAGTCGAAGACTTACATTCTTGGTTGAGCTGTTTTCTTTCTGGAATATATCAATTGGTTGCAAAGTGACCTCATAATCATGTTCTTTGGTTTCATGTGCTATAGCTTTATGAATTGATTGGACCAGACTTGCATATGAGCTATCTTGCGGGCATTGGAAAGTCATATCCTGGGTGATAGATGGATATTTAGATAATGGCTTATAGTTTGATGCATTGGTAACGCATTCGAGCAAACCTTCAGTACCAATCTCAAATCCAGCCGTGTTTTGAGGTAACTTGAGATTTCTTCGCACGAGAGCAGTGTATTCACCGATGATTCCAATAAATGTTCCGTTTTTGGACTCAGTAACCATCGCCGATCGCGTGTAATCAAATGGCTTAGTGACTTCATAACCAGGATCTTTTTCAATCGGTGTATAGGTGAACTCAACTCCAAGATTAGTAGCGATAAAATCGAGATATGCCTTTGCTTGGTAATAAGCCGCACCAGATTTCTTGCCTACAGATTTATCATTTGCAGCATATACGAGTGAGGTCATCTGTAACTCAATAGGAAGTTTATCTTCACTTTTACCGTGTAGTTTGACATGCGTCTTATTAATTTCGAAAAGTGCAAATTCATCGTGGCCGGCCCGTAAATTAGGCGCTACCTTTTGGAGCAAACTTGGCGTTAATGTTAAACGATAGTACTCAAGTTCAGGGCTTAATGCATTGGCTAGTTGATACGCTTCATCAACATTTTGACCGGCTTTCTTGATGAGAGATCCTGAAACGAAGCTATATGTTACGACTTCGTTAGCACCGGCAGATGACAGCATTGATCGAAGTGAACGCTTAAGATCCATGATCGGATTTTTTGGAGCTGGTTTCGTTGTCCTGGTAGGTAGATATACTGGTAATTTATCAAATCCGTAGAGTCTCCCAACTTCTTCGACAATATCTTCTCCAAGTTCAATATCTTTTCTCCAGAATGGTGAAGAAATTTCGAGCGTTTCGTCTTTGACCGTTACAGCGAATTCGACATTTTCTAGTAGCTGCTTGATGTCCTCTGTGCTGAGATCTGAGCCAAGACGAGCATTTATAAAAGATGTCTCGACATGTATCGGTCCCCAGTTTTCAACAGGCTCAGTGCTAAGCGTATCGACGAGCACTCCAGCCGTACCACCTGCGAATTCGCATACTTCAGCGACTATTTTTGCAAGTACACTTGGATTTTGACGGAATGATTGTCCTTTGTTGAAACGCGTTACAGCATCAGTAAATAAACCATGGCGCATGCTGGTGCGTCGAATCGTGTACATATCAAAGTTGGCGCATTCTACAATTATATTTTTTGTTTCGGCGTCAACTTCTGTTTCGGAGCCGCCCATTACACCAGCGAGAGCAATAGCTTGTTTGTCGGTAGCAATAACAATATCGTCTTTTGTTAGTGTTATTGTTTTGCCGGTAAGTAGCGTGATTGTTTCACCATCTTTTGCCATTCGTGGGAAAATAGTGACTTCACTTCCACATAATGCTTTCACCTTATCATAATCAAATGCATGAGTTGGCTGGGCAGTAAGATGCATATAGAAATTAGTTAGATCGACGAGATTGTTGATCGGTCGGCTTCCAACGCGAGAAAGAGCAGCTTGCACGCCCGTGCTGCTAGGGTGTACATGTACGCTTTCGACAACTTGAGCCATAAAGCGAGGAACTTTATTGGTAACTTCGTTTTTAGTTGATAGCGGTAATGTAGCTTTCGAATTATCTGGGAGTTCGGGATTTCGGTACCAAGCAGGGCTTTCAAATTTTTGATTCATTATACCTGCAAACTCACGCGCCACTCCGAGGATCCCGAAACAATCAGGACGATGGGTGAACATCTTGTTCTCGCAATCAATAATGACATCGTCGAGGGCATATAAACTAGCGAATGGAGACCCTGGCTTCGCATGCGACTCTCCAAGAATATGAGCGTTTATTTCTAAAATGCCATCGTGATCATCGCTAATCCCGAGCTCGTGAGCACTGGCAAGCATTCCATTACTTACCTCGCCACGAAGTTCTCGCGCGCTTAATACAAATGGATCTTTTTCAATAGAACTCGGAACAGTGCTTCCAGGTGGTAACCAAGCAACAAGTATGCCTTCTCGGGCATTTGGCGCACCGCAGACTACTTGAACGAGACCATCTGAATTGCGCTCAACATCAGGCGTAACGCCGCCGTCATCAATCATACAAACACGTAACTTATCAGCATTTGGGTGCTGAACACATGAAACTATTCTGGCGACAACAATATGCTCAAATCGTGGTCCCCAATATATAACTTCTTCTACTGCTCCTAGCTGAGCTCCTATTTTTTGTAATAACTCGTCAGTACTGATCGAAGATAAATCAACATTAGAATAGCGCTGTGCCCAATTAATACTTACTTTCATGAAAATTGCCTCAAGAAATCTAGTTTACCCGATTCGAAATGTCGAATATCTTCAATGCTGTTTTTCATCATGACAAGCCTTTCAATGCCACATCCCCAAGCGAAACCAGTGTAGACAGTCGGGTCAATTCCGGCAGCCGTTAGAACATTCGGATGGATCATGCCACAACCAAGCAGCTCAAGCCATTGGTCGGCCTCTGTATCGCCTTTTTTAAGACTATCTGGCCGTTCTATTGCAAACTCAAAACTTGGCTCGGTAAACGGAAAGTAGAATGGTTGAATTTTGGCATTGAGATCTTGACCAAAGTATTCACTCATAAACGTCTTAAGTGTAGCAATGAGATTACCTACGGTTATGTTTTTATCAACATAGACACCTTCAAACTGATAAAACGTATGTTCATGGGTCACGTCAAGATCTTCATTGCGAAATACACGATCTGGAATAACGACTGCAATTGCTTCTCCAGCTTCAAGATTTTTCTTTCGTTCGCTGAGAACACGGTTCTGCATTGTACTCGTGTGAGCTGGAGCAATCAGCCCGTCGGTAGTCATGAAGGTATCATAATCATCGCGAGCGGGATGACCTTCTGGAAAGTTTAGTGACTCAAACATGTGATAATCATCATCGATTTGTCTCGATTCGACCGCTTCAAAGCCCATTCTTCCAAAGATATCAACAATGTACTGTAGCTCAGTCATAAGTGGGTGAATACTACCCTGCGTTACCGGCAGTAGCATTTTCTTTGAATCTGCCGAGGCATTAACGTCAAACGGGGCTGTAACATCAATAGGGACTAGAGTCTCCTGGCTATCTTGAATATCATGCAACCAACCCATGAGTTCTGTTTTAAGCTCGTTGAGTTCTTTGCCGTACTGAGCCTTCTGATCTGCTGGTAACACACGGAGATCGGTATAGAGCATTTCAAGAGTATTGCTTCGAAGTATCTGTTTTTTTTCGGTTAGAGATTCAAACTCTTTTTGAAGCGCTTCGTGCGCGGAACTAATGTTCGTATTGGTATAACTCATAATTTACACCAATTATAGCAGTATGTAGGCGGGTCAACGAAATGAAAATTATTACTGGTGAGTAGAGTTCAATCTGTTATATGTGTATAATAAGGCCATGGCTAATTTTTCATTTGACATAGTATCCGATTACGACAAAGCAGAGATGACTAATGTTTTTGAGCAGACTAAGCGCGAACTAGATTCTCGCTATGATTTTAAAGGCACCAGTGCAAGTATTGATTGGATGGACGCTGACAAAACAGGATTCAAAATTACAGGAGACAGTCAGTACCAACTCGACTCAATTATAGAGATTATCCGTAAGAAACTTGCAGCACGTGAACAGAGCCAGAAACTGCTTGATGTTACTAAAGAACCGGTGACGAGCAACCTTAAAATGACATGGGAAGTCCCGTTTAAAAAAGGGCTCGATCAAGAAAAATCAAAGAAAATCACCGCAAAAATACGAGAAGATCTTCCCAAAGTGAAAACTCAAATTCAAGGTGAAGAAGTTCGGGTAACGAGTAGCAGTAAAAATGATTTGCAAGATGCTATGGCAATTCTTCGCGCAGAAGACTTTGACTTCCCTTTAAGCTTTACGAACTTTCGATGAAAATTACATTCTTTGCTCACAGTACAACTACCGACAACGAATTGCATAACGCAACCGGATGGCTTCAAGGAGAATTATCTAAAAAAGGACTACAGCAAGCTGCTGAATTGCCTGGTAAAGTCGTAGATGCATCGTTTACGGTAGTCTATAGCTCAGATCTAAAGCGAGGCGTCGATTCTGCAACTATTGGATTCGGTAAAACGCATAAACTTCGCCAAGACTGGAGACTCCGAGAAGCAAACTACGGAACACTCGATGGGACTAATAAATCGTTTAAGTCAGATATGGTGCAGTTTATAGAAACCCCCTATCCTGACGGTGAATCTTACAAAGATGCCGAGAAACGCATCAAAGAATTTTTAGATGACGCAAAAATAGAATTTCACAACGGTCATATCGCTATTATTGGACATGAAGCAACGCAATTAGCTATTGAAGTTATTTGCAATAACAAAACATGGGATCAAGTAATCGCCGAGAATTGGCGACCAAAAGGCGCGTGGCAACCCGGCTGGTTCTACGAATACAACTAAGTCATTCAACTTGAGCAATAAGTAGGCATAAGCGGGGTATACTATACTCATGAGCAAATATTCTGATTTGTTTGAGCAAGCGCATGCTGTATTAAAACTGAACGATCAGAAAACTTTTACGATACCTGCTGAAGGTCTGTACCCACACCAATGGCTGTGGGATAGTTGCTTTATCGCGATAGGGCTTAGTCATATCAATGTACCGCGTGCAAAACGTGAAATTAAAAGTTTGCTTCGTGGGCAATGGAGCAACGGAATGCTTCCCAACATGATATTCGATGATGCACTTTTTCTGAATCAAGATAGGA
>CAZBRN010000041.1:0-8525 GCA_964494545.1 uncultured Candidatus Saccharibacteria bacterium
CCTCTACGGGGTGCGTATGTTCGAGTGCGTCCAACTTGAGTGCTTGCTGTTGTTCATCGACTGCAAATTGTGTCCACATTTTCCAATTCGGGAAAATATGATCAACGGCAAGATATTCAAACCACGTTGCAAAACCTTCGTTAAGCCAAAGATCAGTCCACCATTGCATTGTTACTAAATTACCAAACCATTGATGCGTTAACTCGTGGGCAACAACCATTGCTACATATTGCTGTGCAGACATGCTTGTGTTCTCTGGATCAACCAGAAGCGCTTGCTCGCGGTAGGTAATACAACCCCAGTTTTCCATGGCACCACTCGCGAAATCAGGCAGGGCTATCATGTCACATTTTGCGAGCGGGTAGGGAATATCGAAATATTCATTATAGAAATCAAGACATTTTACCGCTACTTCGAGCGCAAACTTGGTATGAGAAACGTTTTCTGGAGTTGCATACGTGCGAACGATTACGCCGCCTTTGGTCTTTGCTTCAAGATAATCCATTTTCCCATACACAAATGCTAGAAGATACGTACTCATATGGGGCGTTCGTTCAAACGTTGATTTGATCATTCCAGGAGAATTTTTAACTGGTGACTGTTTTTTAATCGGTGTGTTTGCAATGACTGCTTCAGTCTTTGGGGTGACCAAGGAAAGATCAAAGGTAGCTTTGGCTTCTGGCTCATCAATACAAGGAAAGACTTCGCGGGCATGGTGTGACTCAAATTGAGTAGCGATCAACGTACCTTGAGCATCTCCATCTTTGAAAAAGCAAGGATACATCCCATTCATCGCCCGCGTTATGGTACCGCTAAAAGTAAGGGTAATGGTATATTTCCCGGGGAATAATACTTCAGTAGCATGAAGTCTAACTTCATCATAAGCGCCGTGGTGATTATTTCGGTCGAGCTCGACCAGAATATCATCGGTCTTTCCATGATGAACGATATGAGCACTCGTGATTTTCAAGTTTTTTTGGTGAAAGGTAAGCCTTTTACTTGGGCGGCCAACTTTATTGCCGGAGATTATAACAGTTCCGGTAAATGTCATCGCCTCTCTGTCCGGGATGAGGTCGAGTTGATAATGTATTGGCTTGAATTGGTCGAAGAGTCGTTTTACTTTTTTCATTCTACCCCAGTGTACCATTCGGAATCAGACTCATAAAATTCAAAATTACATTACTCTTATTTATTCAGGATACAAGCAAAAATCAGTTAGCCCTTCCATTTTTCTACAATATAGGCTATACTTGGAGTACACAGATCCGGCCACCAGGTCGGATTTTTTCATCCGTACATTAATTAATTATCACAATAATAAACAAAACTATCTCAAGAAAGGAGAGACTTTTCTGGGCTCGATCGATGCAAGGAAGAGGCAAGGAGCGGAACAAATCGTACTATCGGTACGACGAGTGAGCACCGAAGCTTCTGACACAGCAGCGAACAGCCAACAAGAACAGTGCTAGCGACAAAGTCGGTAGGCAGGTTCTTGTGGCAGAAAAGTCGAATACATTATGGAATTAGATATGAAAGGTTTGGCCGTAGCAGTCAAAACCATAGCCGAAGAAAAAAATTTACCACTAGAGACCGTTCAAGAAATCGTCGAACAAGCGCTTGCTGCTGCATACCGACGTGATTATGGTGACCGCGAACAAGAAGTACGCGTAACGATGAACCTCGCAACAGGAGATGTTGACGCCTATATCAGCAAAGAAATCGTCGAACTCGTGGGTGATGATCGATTCGAGATCAGCCTTACCGAGGCGCAAGCAACGCGCAAAAACGCAGTTATTGGCGAAATGGTAGAAATTCACGAAAAAGTCGAAGACTTTGGACGTGTAGCTGCCCAAACGGCAAAACAAGTTATCTTGCAACGACTTCGAGAAGCAGAGCGAGAAATCGTTATGGCTGAATACGATGACAAAATTGGTACCGTTATTAACGGCTTAGTTTCTCGTGTCGAAGGAATGATCGTCCGTGTTGATCTTGGTAAAGCTCAAGGAATCATGCCGAAGAGCGAACAGATCATGGGTGAACGATACTACCCAGGACAACGCCTCAAAGTATTTCTAAAAGACGTAGAACGCGGATTCCGTGGTCCTCAACTTGTAGTTAGCCGTGGTAACGCGGCATTTGTTGAACATCTGTTCCGCAATGAAGTTCCAGAAATGGAAAGCGGTTCTGTTGAGATCAAAACCATTGCTCGAGAAGCTGGCGTACGAAGTAAAATAGCTGTCGCAAGTAGTATGCCTGGCGTCGACCCTGTTGGAACGTTTGTCGGTGGACATGGTACTCGCGTTAACGCTGTTATGAGCGAAATTGGTGAGCAAGAAAAAATAGACATTGTCGTATGGAGCGCTGAACCTATAGAGTTTATTACCAATGCCCTTAGCCCAACAAAAATCTCTAAGGTTGAATTGTTTGAAGATGTTAAAAAAGCTACCGTAACAGTTCCTGAAGACCAGCTCAGTATTGCAATTGGCAAAAGCGGACAAAACGTACGTTTAGCGAGCAAGCTCACAGGCTATGATCTCGACATCACTTCGGATGCACCAAAGCCTGCCGTTGTCGTTGAAGCACCAAAGCCTGCTGCTCCTGCAAAGCCATCTGAACCAAAGCCAATGCCTCGACTCAAGCGCAAAGATCAGCTCGAAAGCAGCCTTCTCGACGCCATCGAAGAACACGGCGAATAATTTTATCTGTTAGAGCGATACAGTGTCTTTACAACATAGCACGCTATAGATAGAAGTGTTATGGATCCGTTTAATGCGGCTCAACTTGGTTTTGAAATACTAGCTAACGAAGAGCGCCTAGTAAGTGCTGGGCCGGATGCGTAGATATTTTTTATCTGATAACACCATTGGTCGCAGCATGTTTGCCATCGTTGAACGATGTGACCGTTCAAGTAATTCACGCAGAGGGAAGTCCCGATTATATCGGATGCGCGCTTTTCTCCGAAGAGTATGACGATATCCTTCCGCACCAAGACGACGCAAGAAATCGCGGATTCAATTCACTCGGCTTAATCGGCACAGGACGATTTTTCGCACATTCAAATGGTCGGCTCGATAGTCACCAGGCTCATGATGATATTGAGGTTGGTGACCTACTTACTGTCGTTATATCCTATGGTTCGCCGGAATTGCGACTATGGCACAGAGTTGCACCCATAACACTCCCGAGGGTTGCACTGCTTTTTGGTTGGTACAGATAAAAAATAGCCGTCTTTTAGCACTCTTGCATGGCGAGTGCTAATTTGATACTATTTATTCAGCATATTCTAGTATCAATATAGCTAACACCAGGGGGCACGTACACATGCAAGACACACCAGAATTTCACGAGTTTCTTAATCATCTAACCGACAATGCGCTGCAGAGTCTTAAACATGCCGATGCGATCGCACGGAGTTTTGGAAGTGCTTACATCGGTACTGAGCACCTCATGCTTGGCGTTCTTGCGCAAGACGTAAGTATGGGTGCAAAAATTCTTGAAGGTGCTGGTGTGACCCTAGATCGTGCTCGTTTAGCACTCAACCTCAAACCCAAGTCAATTGCCCTTAATATGGAAGCCAAGGGACTGAGCGAAACAGCAAAGCTAACGCTCCGAATGGCCTATGATGTTGCTCATGATTTTACTCAAGAATACTGTGGGACAGAACATATTCTTTTCAGCATCTTAAGCCAAAAGAATGCCCGAGCTACGATTCTCCTTCGTGATATGAATATCAATGTAGAAGGTCTCACTAGTGAGCTGGAGCAATTCCTTAACCGTCAACAAATGGATGATTCTGGAAGCACCGGTACTCGTAAACGAGGTAAAAAGTCTCGTAAAACTGCACTCGATTTCTTTGGTACCGATATGACTGCACTAGCTAAAGAGAACAAGCTTGATCCTGTAGTAGGGCGCGAAGCTCAAATTCGACGCGTTATCACCATACTTAATCGTCGAACTAAAAATAACCCGGTGTTAATCGGAGAACCAGGTGTCGGTAAAACTGCCATTGCAGAAGGTCTTGCGCAGCGAATTGTAGCCGAAGATGTTCCGGACAGCCTTATCGATAAGCGTATTATTATGCTTGATCTCGCTGGAATGATCGCTGGCACCAAATACCGTGGCGAATTTGAAGAACGGCTAAAAAAAGTTATGGCTGAGCTCGAAGATGATAAGAAAACAATCGTCTTTATTGATGAGCTACATCTTATCGTCGGAGCCGGAGCCGCCGAAGGCGCTATGGACGCCGGTAATATTCTCAAGCCAGCGTTAGCCCGGGGCAAAATCCAAATGATTGGAGCCACCACAACAGCGGAATATACCAAGCACATTGAGAAAGATGCAGCTCTTGAACGACGCTTCCAGCCAGTACAAGTACCCGAAACCACTATTCCCGAAACCATCGCCATTCTAAAAGGTCTTCGTAAACACTATGAGGCATTCCATGACGTATCAGTAAGCGATGAAGTAATTGTCGATACCGTAAACTTTGCTGCTCGATATATTAATGACCGGTTTATGCCCGACAAAGCCATTGATCTCCTCGACGAAACATCGGCTCATTTACGCGTCGATAAGGGCAAGACTCCTCCGGAAATACGTAAACTCACCAAGGAACTTAAGCTTGTAAATGTACGAATTGATGAAGCAGTAGAATCGGAAGATTATGAACGTGCTGCAAGAGCTAAGACGCGAGCAAGCCAGATAGAGGCTGAGCTCAAGAAACTTGAAACATCAGGCAAAACTACCAATAGCCTCGTCATGAAAAGCGATGACGTGGCTGATGTAGTAGCTCGAATGACAGGCGTACCAGTACAACGAGTAATCCGTGCAGAAGCTAAGTATTTGCTCAATCTAGAGAAAACACTAGGAAAACACATTATTGGTCAAGATGAGGCAGTTGAAGCCGTATCTAAGGCTATACGGCGAAGCCGCTCCGGTATTTCAAGCGCCGGACGTCCGATTGGATCATTTATTTTCCTCGGACCAACTGGAGTTGGAAAAACAGAATTAGCTCGTGTACTCGCTGATGAATTCTTTGGCTCGCGTGAAGCGCTTGTCAAAATTGATATGAGTGAGTTTAGCGAACGGCATACTGCTGCTCGACTCGTCGGCGCGCCAGCTGGCTATGTTGGATATGATGAAGGAGGTCAACTTACCGACAAGATTCGTCGTCAACCGTATAGCCTCGTACTCTTTGATGAAATTGAAAAAGCTCATCCTGAAGTTTTCAATATGCTCCTACAGATCCTCGAAGATGGCGTACTGACTGATGCTAAAGGTCGTAAAATAGATTTTACTAATACTATAGTAATCATGACCAGTAACCTTGGAGCCGATAAGCTACAGAAAGAAGCGAGCCTTGGGTTCCAAGCTTCTTCAGCCGATGATCGTAAAGATCTCGAAGCACTTCACGAAAAGAATAAGGATAAAGTTCACGCTGAGCTAAAGAAGATGATGCGCCCTGAACTTCTTAACAGGATAGACAAAGTTATTGTGTTTCATGCCTTAACCCAGAAAAATGCCATGTCTATTCTTGACCTACAATTAGATGAACTTAGACAAAGGCTTCAAAAACACGGACTTGGTTTGCAGGTAAGCACTTCCGCTAAAAAACATCTACTTGAAAAAGGCTATGATGCGTTGAATGGGGCACGGCCGATGCGGCGACTACTACAAGATACTATTGAAGATTCAGTAGCTACCGGATTACTCGATGATACGCACCTGAAGGGAGACATCGTATCTGTTGGTACTAAAAACGACGAGTTAACGTTCACAACCAAACACGAATAAATCTATCCTCATATAGAAATATCGACTATACTTGAGCATAATGGAACCAAAAAAACGATCAAATATCCCTCGACTGCTTTTCTGGATGGGGTTGGTTTTGGTGGTTGGAGTTGGGATATTCAAGCAACAGGATATTTTTGACTGGTACGCACTTCGTGGGTATACACCGCCGGCAGCCTTGCAAAGTATTGCTAGTGATACAACTATGAACGCCACAGGTCGAAAACTGTTTTATGTGAATAAACCTGCACTTCAAGAAAAAGCAGCTTTTTATAAAAGCTGTGAAGAAGGTGAGACCACCATTGTGCTCGGGTGCTATAAGCCCAAATCAGGCATCTTTGTTCTTAATGTCACCGACGCGCGACTTGCGGGTATTATGCAAGTTACATCTGCCCACGAAATGCTTCATGTGGCATATGAGCGATTAAGCTCAAGTGAAAAAAAGAATATTAATGCAGAACTCGATACAGTCTATACCTCGCTAAACGATCCTCAGCTTAATGAAAAAATTGCAGTTTATAAAAACAGTGGCGCAGATATTCATAATGAACTCCACTCGATTCTAGGGACCGAAATTGCTACCTTATCTCCCGCACTAGAAACTCATTATAAACGCTATTTTACTGATCGATCTCAGGTAACAGCGCTTGCAGCTAAATACCAAGCGGTATTTAAAGAACGTCGTGATACGCTTGCAAAATACGATGCCGATTTAGTTCGACTAGAAGGCCAAGTTAAAGCCAACAACGCGTTGCTCGACACCGATCAGGCCTCGATAGTAGCTGAAAATACCCGACTCGACGCCTTACTCAAAGCAGATAGAATTGCTGAGTATAATGCTGGGGTCAATGCCTTTAATGCCCGGGTTAACGAATTTAAAACATTACTCAATCAAACCAAGCAGTACGTAGCCGACTATAAAGCAACACTCGACGCTCGTAACCAAGTAGCGTTAGAAGCTCAAGAGCTTAATAAAGCACTTGATAGCCGTATAGATACAGTGGTTGAGAGTAATTTCTAAAACCAAAAGGCAGCGTCATTCCAAAAATGATACACTACTGATGAATTTGAAGTGAGGGTATACAGTGGCTAAGAAGAATATCAGATACGAATGCAGTAATTGTGGTGCAATTTCTATGACCTGGACAGGGCGATGCACGACGTGTGGGGAATGGAATACATTGCAAGAACAAATGATGATTGATTCTGTAGCAAGTGCCACTAAATCTGGTACGAAATTATCGCCTCAGTCGGTAACCCAAATCGCAAAGCTAAAACAAGAACCACGCGTGACTACCTGTATCCAAGAAGTGGATACGGTGCTAGGTGGAGGGTTTGTAGCAGGAAGCGTCAATCTTATAGCCGGCCAGCCTGGTATCGGAAAAAGTACATTATTGCTTCAAATTGCCAGCAGTATCGCTTCTAAACTACCTGTTTTATATGTGAGCGGGGAAGAATCTGTTCACCAAGTATCTATGCGGGCTGATCGACTTGGTGCAAAAGGCACGAAACTATCTATCGTAAGTAGCACCAGCGCTGACGATATCGCCGCCACAATTGCCGCAGGTGAGTATAAATTCGTTGTTGTCGACTCGATCCAAACGATAACGGTTGGTGAAGTAAGTTCCGCCCCCGGTAGTGTAAGTCAAATAACCAACAGTACTCATATGTTAAGTGTTGTTGCGAAACAAACGAATACCGCGCTTGTACTAGTTGGTCACGTTACCAAAGAGGGCTCTATCGCAGGACCGAAAGTATTAGAGCATGTTGTTGATGTAGTACTCCAACTTGAAGGAGATCGTTACGGTGGCTTCAAGCTCCTTAGGAGTATAAAAAACAGATACGGCTCAACCAACGAAGCTGGAATATTCGAAATGATCGATGAAGGACTAGTTCCAGTCAAGAATCCATCGGCATCGCTTTTAGCCGAGAGGCAAGTAAGCGATGGATCAATCGTACTTGCCACCATGGAAGGGACGCGCCCGTTACTCGTTGAAGTGCAGGCACTCGTCAATAAAACAAGCTATGGCTATCCTAAGCGGGCTGCAAGCGGCATTGATCTAAACCGCGTCAATTTACTCGTTGCCATGCTTGAACGGCGCACAAAGCTCAACCTCGCAGACCAAGACATCTTTATAAATATCGTTGGTGGCATTAAACTTACCGAACCGGCTGCAGACCTCGCTGTCGCTATGGCAATTGCAAGCGCCAGCAAGGGCATGCAGCTAAAGAAAAATTCAGTTGTCTTTGGAGAACTTGGCTTAAGCGGCGAAGTTCGTCACGTACCGCATATTGAAAAACGAGTAGCAGAAGCCAAGAAACTTGGATTTGATGGCGCACTCGGCCCAATCGTACGCACCGGTAAATCTCCAGCTGGTTTGGTGGGTGTTTCCAACATACGTACCGCACTCAATGATTTTCTATCTAAAGACTAACTGTTGGAGATACTATCGTTCCGTTGCTGGTTTTTACAAGCGCCTTACCAGCTCCTGATGGAATAGTGGTCGTTGTGCCTGATACCGGCGAAGCGCAGGTATCTGGAGACGAACCACCATAACACACAATATACTGCGAATAACCCGGTATAGCATTCCAACTCGCTATGTATGGCCCGGGGGCTGAGCCGGCTACCGATAGTGTCAATCCCGCAGAAGCTGAACCCCCACCTGTGATGTTTTCTGCGGAGCTATTACCATCGTACAAAACACCATCTATGATCTGAGCGTAAATGT
>CAZBRN010000042.1:0-8170 GCA_964494545.1 uncultured Candidatus Saccharibacteria bacterium
TACTCGAAGAAGTTATCAAAAAGAAAGCATCCGATCTTCACTTGCAAGTCAGTCTTCCGCCTATGCTTCGTGTTGATGGAGCCCTCATGCCTGTTAATGGTACTGAGCCGCTTACCGAAGAAACGATTGAGCTCCTTATCTTCGCTATTCTCGACGAAGATCAGAAACAGATCTTACTAAAAGATAAAGAATTCGATTTTTCATTTGCCTTCGGTGATCTAGGTCGTTTTCGTGTAAACGCTTTTCATGAACGAGGTAATTTAGCTGCAGCACTCCGTCTAATTCCAAACGAAATTCTAAGTATTGAACAGCTAGGTCTCCCTCCGATAGTTAATAAATTTGCCGACTACCCACGTGGCCTCGTATTGGTTACGGGTCCAACTGGGTCAGGTAAATCTACTTCACTTGCAGCACTCGTCAGCAAGATAAACCACGAACGAGCAACCCATATTGTTACAATTGAAGACCCAATCGAGTTTACACACAAATCGATTAAATCAGTCATTGTGCAGCGTGAAGTTCACTACGACACTTATTCATTCTCAGCCGCCCTTCGCTCATCCCTTAGACAAGACCCTGATGTTGTACTTATCGGTGAAATGCGTGACCTCGAAACTATCAGCTCAGCGATTACTATTGCCGAGACGGGTCACTTAGTATTTGCAACACTCCATACTAACTCAGCTGCTCAGAGTATCGACCGTATGATCGACGTTTTCCCGCCTCATCAGCAACCTCAGATCCGTTCGCAGCTTGCTAACATCTTGATGGCAATTTGTTCTCAGCGTCTAGTGCCTTCCATTGGCGGAGGTCGTATTGCATCGGCTGAGATTTTGATAGCTACTCCCGCAGTTCGAAACATTATTCGAGAAGGTAAGAGTCATCAGCTCGAAGCAGTTATCCAGACTGGCGCGGAATTTGGCATGCAGTCTATGGACAAAACGCTCGTCAATCTTATCCATAATGGTACGATTACCTACGAAGAAGCTCGTAATTACGCGGTTGACGTTGATGAGCTAGACCGGCTTATGAGAGGATGAAAACCATATGCTAGTCTTTGAATATACTGCTCGCAACACTGCTACTGGTCAAAAAGTAAGCTCAGATATTGCTGCAGAAAATGAACAAGCCGCTGCTAAGATAATCCAAGGGCAGGGGCTTGTACCACTAAGAATTAAGGTTAAAGACGCCAATAGTTCAGGTCTTAGTAATATCTTTAACCGCATAAAAACTAGTGATAAAGTTCTATTTTCTCGTCAGTTATCTACACTTATCAATGCTGGTTTGCCTCTTGTACAGAGCCTACGTAATGTCGTAGCCCAGACGGAAAACAAGAAACTTAAAGTTGTAGTTAATCAGGTTATATCAGATGTGGAAGGTGGAGCAGCACTTGCGAAAGCGCTCGGTCGTCACCCAGAAGCTTTCAACAAAGTGTTTGTCAGTATGGTTGCAGCAGGTGAAGCATCTGGTACTCTCGATACCGCACTTGAGCGCCTCGCCGATCAGCAAGAAAAAGATGCTGAAATTCTTGCAAAAGTTCGTGGCGCACTTATCTACCCAGCAGTTGTATTAATGGTTATGTTCGCGGTTATTGGTTTCATGATTGTCAAAGTTCTACCACAAGTTGAAGTATTGTATCAAGATTTACCTGGAGCCAACTTGCCGTTTCTTACAAAAGCATTACTATCGTTATCTCATGCCATTACCAGATATTGGTATATTGTTTTAGTTATTGCAATGATTGCCGTCGTATTACTTGGACGTTGGGTACGCACAGACCCTGGAAAGATAGTTGTAGATAATCTGAAAATGAAAGCTTGGCCTATTGGTACGTTGTTCATGAAGCTATATATGGCACGTTTCGCCCGAACTGGGGCAACGCTCGTTAGTAGCGGCGTGCCGCTTCTTCAAATGCTTCAGATTACCGGCGATGCCATCAGCAACGTCCATGTCGAGCATGCTCTATCTAAGGCAGCAGAGAAAGTAAAAGGCGGTAAAGCCCTCAGTGATTCTCTTGAAGGTGATCCCAATTTCTTGCCTCTCGTACCAAATATGCTACGTATCGGTGAACAATCCGGCGCACTCGAAGCAATGCTAGAAAAAATTGCCGATTACTACGAAAAAGAAGTCGATAATCAGATACGTAACGTTTCAAGTATTATTGAACCGGTACTCATGGTTATCCTCGGTATATTTGCTTTTATCGTCGTTGCAGCAGTATTGCTACCAATCTACGGTCTAGCTGGTCAGAACTTTACAAACTAGTAGTTTAATAGGGGTAATAATGCTATTGCTTTTTGCATCAATCGATGTATTATTATAAGCATAACCAACGTTAATCATCTTAAGGGGGCATTAAGAATGCTAAGCAAAATAAAAAATCGTAAACAAGAAGGCTTCACCATTATCGAAGTCTTGATCGTCTTGGCAATCGCTGGTCTCATTATGCTGATCGTATTCCTCGCTGTTCCTGCGTTGCAACGCAACAGCCGAAACACACAACGTCAAGCTGACGCATCAAAAATTGCTGCAGCTCTTGGGCAGTGTATGAGCAATAAAAACGGTCAAGTCGCTAGTTGCGATTCCTACGGCGATTTAGTTACTAGCGGTGGACTAGAAGCAAATAAGTTACAACAAATTATTGCCCCTACCAACGTAACTGCGACAGCTACTGCTCCCGCGATTCCAGTAACAGGTCCAGCAGAGTTTAATACAGCAAACGCAGGATTTGGTGCTAAGTGTAACGCTGCAGGTGACGGTCTAGAACCATCAGGCGTATCATCTAGACAAGCCGCAGTACTATTCCGACAGGAAAATGGACAAGCCGGTGGTATTGTTCGATGCATAGATGTCTAATCTGACCTAGATACTAACAAAAATAGCTCCTTCAGGAGCTATTTTTGTATGTTAGACTATTTCTATATGATTATCCTTACGCTTGTACTTCTTGGTCTTTGTTCCGGGAGCTTTATTAATGCGCTTGTATGGCGAGTTCATAAACAGTCCACGATACATAAAAGGAAAGAGCAGGCGAAGTATTCAATAGCCAATGGTAGGTCCATGTGCGTCCACTGCGAGCACATATTAAGTCCCCTAGATCTTTTTCCTATTTTTAGTTGGCTCATACTTAGAGGCAAATGCCGATACTGTCACAAGCCTATTCCTGACACTCCACTTAGCGAGCTGATCACTCCGCTATTATTTGTATCGTCGTATCTATTTTGGCCTGAAGTAATAACAGGGTATCAGATAGTATTATTTTGTTTATGGCTGGTATTTCTCGCAGGATTAGTCACCCTTGCAATATACGACTTCAAATGGAAACTGCTACCGAATCGAGTAGTATTCCCTATGATGTGGCTTTCGCTCATTCAGGTAATTATTGGTTTTACTCTGTTTCATCTAAGTCTAAGCGCACTTGGTGGTATCGTGCTAGCAAGTCTTATAGGTGGAGGTATATTTTGGTTGCTTTTCCAGATATCTTGCGGCAAGTGGATAGGTGGCGGAGACGTAAAGCTTGGATTCCTGATCGGATCGTTATTCACCAGCCCTTTCCAGAGTTTATTGTTTATTTTTTTCGGTTCACTTATTGGAACATTTGTCTCATTGCCTCTTCTAATCACTGGTAAAGCTAAACGGACATCTCATTTGCCATTTGGACCATTTTTGATAGTTTCGGCTATTATTGTGCGTTTGTTCGGACTCTCAATCATAAGCTGGTACAAGACTCAAATAGGTCTTTAAAATAGAATGTTCTTAACATTGCTTATGCTATACTTGTGAGTATGAAGTGTGGGTCCAACCCCAAGGGTTTTACTATTGTAGAGACGATGATATTTTTGGCAGTATCTGGCGCTCTTTTATTTAGCGCAATGTCACTGATGTCAGGATCACAGGGTAGAGCCCAGTTCAATGATGCGATTAATGATGTTCAGCAGAAGATAGATATAGCTGCTGGAGATCTGTCAACTGGCTATTATGGAGGATCCGAAACAGTGTCTTGTGGTGTTAATCATAGCGGTAATCCTGAAATTACTGCAGGACCCGGTGAGCGAGGCACGAATAAAGGCTGTCAATTCATCGGACGGCTCATAACTTTCCCATCATCCGATAGAATGGACCTACAAAGCATCTACGGGTTAACAAAAACAGCTAGCCAAGACGTTACTAATCTCTCAGATGCACGCCCGCAGATATTTACATCATCAACAGATACGGTGACGTTCAAGTACGGACTTGAATTTACGAAGATCAAAGATCACGTTGGTGATAATCGTCTTGGGTTTTTCTCTGCTTTTCCAAAAGAAGATGCTCTTGGTGCAGGGATTCTCGAATCCGGTTCGCTTCAGAACGATTTTGCGATCGTACCTTCCACAGGGTTTACCTCTGGGTTTATCGCCGCATATGACGTAACCGGGAGTACAACCAAAAATCCAAGTAATGGGATTACACTATGTTTTAAGAGCGGCACTAATAACCAAGAAGCCACTATTACTATCGGTGGGGATAATCGTAACGCAACATCAACAAAAGTTGTTGGATCAGCGGGGTCATTATGTCCATAAGCCAACCGCTAAAACAAACGGGAGATACAATAGTAGAGGTGCTTATTGCTGTTGTCGTGGTAAGTGTGGTTTTGGTCGGTGCATACACGATTTCAAACGCCAGTCTTCGACAAATACGGATATCACAAGAACGAGGAGAGGCACAGAAGATTGCTGCCGGCCATCTTGAGCGTTTGTATGGTTGCGTTTCATCAGGTTCAAGTGTAGTCGGCAGTTCAATTTATTCTGTAAGTAGTTCGTGCACCGATAATACAGTAGAAGTTAAAGTAACCTGGACGGCAGTTAACGGCCTTTCCGAAGAAGTAAGTATGTTCTATAAGGTGCCAACACCATGACTTATATTCAGAAAACCAAAAACAGCAAAGGATTTACTATCCTAGAATTAATGATTGCCACAACCATTTTTTCTACGATACTACTTCTGTGTACCTATGGCTTGATCCAAGTGGGAAATACATATTATAAAGGTGCCACCACCGCGCGAACTCAAGCCGTAGCCAGGAGTATTATAGATGATATATCGTATGAAATTCAGTATGGAACAGTCAAACCCCAGATAATAACAAGTCCGCTTCTTGTGTGTATAGGTTCAACTAGATTTAGTGCAAAATTAGATACGAAAGTGACTGGAGGAGTACACGGGCTATTATTCGATAAAAATGCCACAAGTGGTTGCAGAGCCCCAGCCCTAGGTTCGGGTAAAGAGCTTCTTGGTGAAAACATGCGCCTTACCAAATTTGAGGTAAAAGGTAACACTCCCATAAATCCAAGCTTCTATACCATAAAAATAAATGTAGTTTATGGGGATGATGACTTAATAGATGGCGACAATTGTAAGGGCGTTCTAGGTAATCAATTCTGTGCATCTGCTTATTTAGAAACATCAATCCGTAGGAGGAAAAGTTAATGACAAGCAAAGCAAATACTGTAAAACTTCATCAAAATGAGCAGGGAATTGTTGCTATTGTCGTTACGATGATCATAATGATCGTACTTACATTGCTGGTTACGGGTTTTGCTCAGCTTGCTCGAAGGGAGCAACGATCTTCTTTGGATAGGCAATTATCTACTCAGGCATTTTATGCGGCAGAATCGGGTATTAACGACGCTCAAAGAGCCATTAAAGACCCAACGTTCACAGATCCGCTTTCATATGACGGACAAAAAGATGATTGCGGCACCATCGCTGGAGTTACCTCGCTTTCTTCTAATAATCTCGGTTTGAATATTAGCTACCCATGTTTACTGATCAATAAAAAACTCAAGAACTCTATCGTAGACCTTTCTACTGACAAATCGGATATTCAAGACTTAAAATCATACAGTCGTTCTCCAGAAATACCTACCGCATTAAATACCATTAAAGTTAGCTGGAAGCACACCGATGTAGCTATTAAAAGTATTCGTCCATCCATCCTGCTTCCATCTAGTACTGGATGGGGTAGTAACGTCGGCATGATCAGGATAGACGTTGTCCCATATACAGGATCTTTTTCCGCAGCATCATTAAAGAGTGCTATGTTTACTGTTTTCCTAAGACCTAGCTCTGGTGGAGGACCGACAATAGCCTATCTTGACCCATCTGCTCAAGGCAATGTTGTCGATGTCCCGTGCGATGGAACAACTGGAGTCTGTAAAGTGGATATTATTGGACTAAGTGGGACTAATCATATGGTTCGCATGAAGGCCATCTATCAACCGTCTACAGTGGTATTATGTGCAAATCTATGTGATGGTGAAACGATATTTATCGGCAATCAAGTCGAAGTTGATTCAACAGGTAAGGCAGGAGATGTTCTCAAGAGACTCAAAGTAAGAATTCCAAAAGAACCAGATTCTGGTGTTACAGATATACCTGAATTTACACTTGATAGCTCGGCAGACATTTGTAAAAAAATTGAAGTTACACCAGCATCATTCGTACCGGGCTGTAACTACCTATAATTTAGTGATCGCTTCGGTGAAATCGTTCATGAATGTCTTTGAGGTGAGGATCAGTTACGTGAGTGTAGATCTGGGTTGTCGATATATTGCTGTGACCAAGCATAGCTTGTACGCTGCGTAGATCAGCTCCATTCATCAGAAGATCGGTTGCAAATGAATGACGCAAGGTATGAGGCGATACGTGCTTGGTAATGCCAGCCATGAGGGCTGTTTTGGCGACCATTCGTTGGATACTTCGTGCAGTAAGTCTATGAAAATTACCGCTGGTATCGATCTTTTTTTGTCCGCTGTAGCGTATAAAGAGTGGTTTCACGGTGTCTTTGCGCATATCTAAGTAAAGAGATATCCATTTGGCTGCTTCAGGGCTAATGAAAATAGGTCGATCTTTCTGACCTTTACCGCGAACCATAAATTCTCGACGTTTCAGATTGATATGATCTTTATCCAAAGCCACAAGTTCCGATACTCGAAGCCCGCTACTGAATAAAAGTTCGATTATTGCACGGTCGCGGAGACCGGCCAGTGTTTTTATAGAGCAGGCCTGAAACATTCGTTCTACCTCTTCAGGAGTCAGAAATGTAACTTGCCGACGATTCGTTTTAGCCAGTTCTATTTTGTCGGCGCGAAGGGCAGGGATGTCTCGTTTGGTGCAAAATTTTAAAAAGCTTCGCAGGGCAATTAAGTGGTAGTTCTGCGTATTTTTTTGTAATTCATCGCTGGTATTGGTGCCAAGCCTATTGAGCCAGAGCCTCCACTTTCTGATCAATTCTGCATCGATGTCTTTGATTTGAATTTCACCTGCAAAATCCAGCAGTCTTGTTAGATAGTGGTCATAGTTCGAAATTGTCTTTTGTGACCTATTTTGTTCGATCTCAAGGTATTCGAGGAAATCAGTCTTGGCTTTACTTACTAGCATAAGCATAAGTATACCTCACACTGCTCTGACAATACCTTTCAACATAGCGTCCGTATCTGTTAAACTATAGGTAACCTAAACAAGGACTATATATATGGAACGAACGTTAATCATCCTTAAGCCCGACGCAGTTAAACGAGGTCTTACTGGTGAGATTATCTCAAGGTTTGAACGTGCTGGTCTAAAAATTGTCGGAGCAAAAATGCTACGACCAGACTATGATCAATTTTATTACCACTACGAGAATATCAGTAAGATGGTTTCTCGACGCGGGAAAGAAGCATTCGAAGTTACCTTAGCTATGATGCAAGAAGGTCCAGTTATGGCATTTGTACTTCAAGGTCTCGGAGCCGCTGGTTTGGTACGTAAAATGGTTGGTGATACTGAACCACAGAAAGCGCTTCCAGGTACAATACGTGGCGATTTTGCACATATGGGCTTTGCTCATGCCAACGCTCACGGTATCGGTGTACCGAATGTTATTCATGCGTCTGGCGATGCCGAAGAGGCCAAAGAAGAAATTAAGCACTGGTTTAGCGAAAACGAAATTTTTGAATATGAAACCGTTGCCGAAACGTACACCCAAGCTACTAACCGAAGTAAAAACGCTAAAAAATAAGCGTCTCTACCCATATAAATTAAAAAATCTCTGCGATTGCAGAGATTTTTTAATGGTGACCCGGGAGGGATTCGAACCCCCGACGCCCGCCTTAGGACGGCGGCGCTCTATCCAGCTGAGCTACCG
>CAZBRN010000043.1:0-4476 GCA_964494545.1 uncultured Candidatus Saccharibacteria bacterium
TTTACCTCATCACTAAGAACAATATCAGTACCTCTACCGGCAATATTGGTTGCTAGAGTGACTGCCCCTGCTTCTCCAGCATGAGAGATAATTTCTGCTTCACGTTCATTATTTTTTGCATTCAATATTTGATGCGGAACGCCTTGTTTTTCTAACAATCGAGCTAGTTTTTCGTTCTTTTCAATTGAAACAGTTCCGATTAAAACAGGCTGGCCTTTTTGATGAAGGACTTTTACTTCACGAGCAATTGCTTTGAATTTACCGTCTTCAGTTTTATAAATTCTATCTGGTCGGTCGATACGAGCAAGTCCGCGATTTGAAGGAATTTCAAGTACATCGAGTTTATAGACTTGGTGGAACTCTTCACTTTCGGTCTGAGCTGTACCTGTCATACCGGAGAGCTTATTGTAAAGACGGAAATAGTTCTGGAAACTAATTGTGGCGAGAGTCATCGATTCTTCTTGAACTTCAACGCCTTCTTTAGCTTCTATAGCTTGGTGTAGGCCTTCATTATAGCGTCGCCCCTTTAGTAATCGCCCAGTGAAATCATCGACAATCACTACTTCACCATCACTCGTCACAACATAGTCTTTGTCTCGCTTAAATAAAGCTTGGGCTTTTAATGCTTGATCGAGGTGATAAAGAATTCGGATATTACTACTCGCAAAGAGAGTTTTTACGCCTAAAATACCTTCGACGAACTCGACTCCTTCATCGGTAAGAACAGATGCTTTACGCTTCTCGTCAATTTCATAATGTTTTTCAACCTTAAGTTGTCGTGCAACTTTGGCAAATTGAGCGTACGAGCTACCACTAGTCATTGCTGGTGCCGAAATAATAAGTGGTGTTCGCGCTTCGTCGATTAGAATCGAGTCAACTTCGTCAACGATCGCAAAGTTCAACTCACGCTGACGGAGCTGATCGAGCTCTCGAACCATGTTGTCACGTAAATAATCAAAGCCAAACTCATTATTTGTACCGTACGTTACGTCGGCAGCGTAGGCTTCTTGCCGGGTACATGGCTTGAGATGACGAAAACGTTCATCTTGGTGATTCTTATTCACGAAAGCTTCGTCATAGATGTATGATTCATCCGCAATAATCACCCCTGTTGTTAACCCAAGAAAACTATAGACTTGCGCCATCCAACCAGCGTCACGTTGAGCGAGGTAATCATTAACGGTAACTACATGTACGCCTTTTCCTTCAAGCGCATTCAGATAGACAGGCGCTGTGGCTACGAGCGTTTTGCCTTCACCGGTCTTCATCTCTGCAACACTACCTTCATGCAGAGCCAAACCTCCGACGAGCTGGACGTCGAAATGGCGTTGACCAAGGGCTCGAGTCGCAGCTTCGCGAACAACCGCGAACGCGTCAGGCATAATTTTATCGAGAGACTCTTTTTTAAGTCTGCTTTTTAAAACGTTCGTTTGATCTTTGAGCTTCGCATCGGATAATTTTGAATAATTGTCTGCTAGCGAATTAATATCTTGAACTCTTTTTCGAAGTCGCTTGACGGTTTTTGCCTGGGGGTCGCCCAAAATTTTTTTAAACACCTTCTTCATCGTAATTCAGTCCTCCAAAAGTCAATCGGTATAAAAGTTTAATCTCGAGTTATATTGTATCGCATTTAGGTCTTGTTACCGAAGGTAATTTTTACCCCAATTACCGATTACATGAGAACGTAACCAAATCTATAAATCAGCAGCGCCAGAAACACGCTTTAGCCGTGCAAGAATCCGATGATGCAAACGTCCACTGGCGTGTTT
Source organism: uncultured Candidatus Saccharibacteria bacterium (assembly GCA_964494545.1). Classification (GTDB taxonomy): domain Bacteria; phylum Patescibacteriota; class Saccharimonadia; order Saccharimonadales; family AWTP1-31; genus JAPLYT01. The sequence continues at coordinate 1,770 of CAZBRN010000043.1, forward strand.
TTGTTTATACTTTTTTATCTGATTTTTCAGTTTTTCTTCTACTACATCTATAGCAGCAAACATATTAACTGTAGTTTCCTTGGTCGATATTGTTGCTTTTGGCAGATATAACGTAACTTCACAGCTACACTCAACGCGTGTTTTTACTTTTTGTTCTTTGAGCTTAACTTCAACATGTGCAGATTCTCGAGCATTTTTAGGCATGTATTGATCGAGTTTACTTATTTTCTTAACAATGTATTTTCGGAGGTCATCGGTTACTTCGGTGTGTATCCCTGCTATTTCGATTTTTTTGATCATATTTTTTCCTTACCTCCCATAAATGGTCTTAATACTTCTGGAACTATCACGTCACCCTCGTTTGTTTGATAGTTCTCGATAATCGCGACGAGTGAGCGAGCTAGTGATACGACGGTTCCGTTCAGGGTGTGCGCAGTAACTATGTCACCGTTTGAACGACGAATACGAATGTTTAAGTTTCGAGCTTGGTAGTCAGTACAGTTACTACAACTTGTTAATTCACGGTACTTCTCATCCACAGGAGACCAATACTCAATGTCATATTTCTTGTGAGCTGGAGCACCCAGATCACCCGACGCAATATTGATAACATGATATGGGATACCAATAGCTTGCCAAACCTCTTCTTCTATAGCCAGAATTTGCTCGTGCATCGCTTGACTATTCTCTGGGAGCGCAAATGCATACATTTCTAATTTATTGAACTGATGAACGCGGAATAACCCTCGATTATGTTTGCCATACGTACCGGCTTCTTTGCGGTAACACGGGCTTAGACCTGCGTATAACAGCGGTAAATCTTTTCCTTCAAGAATTTCGTCGGCATGATACCCGGTTAATGGCATTTCGGCAGTTGCAATTAGACTCAGGTCTTCCCCTTCGATAAAATACTCATCGCTCTGATCACTCGATCGCGGGGCGAAACCAGTGCCGCTCGCTGTGCGAGTATTAACCATATGGGGCACCGTCAATAATTGAAAATCTTTCTTAAGTATAAATTCTAGTGCAAACTGTGTGATTGCGTTCTCGAGCCGAGCTAGATCACCTTGTAGAAAATAAAACTTGGTACCGGCTACTTTTGCACCGCGCTCGAAATCGACCCAACCTTTTGCTACAGCGATATCAAGATGGTCGCGAGCGCCTGTTTTCTGATCACCAACTTTTTTAATCTCAACACTGTCTTCTTCGCCGCCGACAGGAACATCATCTGCTGTAATGTTTGGAATCGCATTTAACAATGCGAGGAATTCGCGATCAACTGCAGTAAACTTTGGCTCTTTTTCGGCAAGTTCTTCTTTGAGTAATTTTCCTTGAGCAATTAATTCGTCTGTAGGCTTAGCCCCCTTCATGGAGTCAGAGATAGCATTACGACGTTTTCGTATGTCTTCAACTTCTGTAAGGAGTTCTCGACGACGAACATCAAACCCTAAAAGCTGATCAATATCTACGTCGTATCCTTTTTGCTTGGCTTTCAATTGTACTAATTCACGGTTGTCTCGTATAAATTGGATATCTAGCATGTATATATTATAGCCTAGTACTGCTATCTATGACGATTTTTTCAATGCGTTTAGTGTAAGTTGTGTCCTTGCTTTAGCGTACAAACAATAATCGCACTCACCTCCCATTGCAGCTTGCCCAACGGGTGGCATATCACCATCCATACATTCCTTCATTTTGAGGAGTGTTTTTTCTACCCAAGTATCGTCGCCATGATGCGGGAATACATTTGTTCTAAACTCAACAACGTCGTTGAACCCATCCTTACTTGCATCGCCATTGGCGTACACAAAATAACCCGTATTGCTTACTTTATGGCCATTAGCTCTGAGTAGCCATTGATATGTCTCCATCTGTCTCCTATAGGCATCTTGCCAGCCACCCTTAGGGCCAAGGCTCGTAATTTCTTTATCCTTGGCGGTCGCCTTGTAGTCTACGACTATCAATTCATCGTCATTATTGATCCATACGTCATCAACAGCGCCAAAAACGTGAAGATTAGTAGGCGCGTGTATTGTAAAAACACCGACAAAATTTTCACGCCATGTGTCAATATCAGCATGGGCATACGGCTTAGCATCTATTTTAAACTTAATCTGAAGCGGATGCTGTGTGCCAGCTGCTCGATGTATATCAAATTCTTTTTTAAATAATTCATCGATAGCTTTGTTTATATTAAAAGGCGGGCTATTTGGTCGAGTAATCTTGAGCCGCACATCGAGCCAGAAACAACGAGGACATTGTGTGAAAAGCTCAATTTTGCTCCGACTTACCTTAAACGGTATCGTTTGCCCAGGTGAATACGGTTGACTTCGTTCTCTCCAATAGCTCATCTGACTATTCTAGCAGAAGGTGCTGTTTACCGCGCATATCCCAAGTATGCAGTGATACAATACGTAAAAGGTCTATTATGTTTTACATCTTATCAGCTCGAAAATATCATCACTTCGCCCCTTTATAACGGTCGGTCTAATGATTGCTATTTTAGCGATGCCTTCACTTGCCTTTGCGCTGAACGGTTCAGGGCATTACGATGACACAGCATGGTCAGGCTTGAACGATATCTCTGGCTATAACAACATATCAGTCGATATTACGCCTCAAGTTTGGGCCAGCGGTAATGATGGCTATTATTATTCTAATAATGTAGTTTTCACCAACAACACCAATATATATGGAGGACTCC
>CAZBRN010000043.1:4486-7937 GCA_964494545.1 uncultured Candidatus Saccharibacteria bacterium
TTTGACGGCAGTAGATGGATTGGTAAAATGGCAATTTTCAGTATTTGGGACGTTAGCAGTGGTATAGCCAAACCAAGTGGAACACTTCAGGCATTAACACTACTAAGCCTAACCATACGTCTTCTCCACTTCCAACTACAAGCAGTCCAACTACTACAAAACCTCAACCTACCGCACCTAGCCAAATAAAAAATCTGTGGTTCCTTCAAAAACACAACCTACCGTTATCGGCACATCGAAAGTTTTCCCAGTGGCTAAAAATACCCTTCAAGTAAAGGAAAAATCCAGCAAGTGGTCTCCCCTAACGATAATTATCGTACTATTGCTAACAATTATTATTGTGACGGTATTCGCAATACTGACTAGATTTGTGATTTTAAAATTTAGCCACCGAAAACTTCGTGCTTAGAATAGCCTGCTTATACCCACCACGGCGGCTGTCTCCGCTCGCAAGGTAAAGTCATGGAGTGAGAGGTGTTGAATGTTGCTTGTTTTGAAAAGTATTTTTTCGGCATCACTCCAGCCACCCTCGGGGCCAATCAATAATCCTACTTTTTCTGAGGAATTGTCGATGTCTTCGCTACCCTGTTCACAGATAAATAGAGGCAGGTCAGGACCGTACTTTTCAATCACGGTGGAGATATTCATTGGTTCGCGAACAGCAGGAATATCACTACGGCCACATTGTTCAGAAGCTTCGATGATAATTTTTCGAGCTCGTTCGATATTAAATCCCGTTTTTTCTGAACGATCAGCTATCAATGGAATAAAATGACGTACACCAAGTTCGGTACATTTCTGCAACACCCAATCATTTTTATCTTTTTTTAGTAGTGACCAAAATAAATAAATATCTTTACTTGGTATTTGCAACGTACGATCGGTGACATACTCTAAACGCGCACCCGTATCTGAAATCTCAGTGATTCTATACTGTTTTTCATCACTTCGTCCATCAAAAAGCGCAATCTCTTGGCCGGGTCTGAAGCGCAATACTTTCGTCCATTGATGGAGTACGTCTTTATTTTTATACCAAAATGAATGTTCAAGGTTTATGTCAGGTGTATAAAATCTGTGCACTTTCATTTCCGCTCCAATATGCAAAGGCACTCGATATGTGGAGTTCTCGGAAAGAAATTATAACCTTCAACTAGCGACAAACTATATTCATCTTTTAGGTAGCCAACGTCACGCGCTTGGGTCGAAGGATTACAAGAAAGATAGCAAATCAATCGTGGCTTAACTTCTAAAATTCGTTCAATAACATCCTTATGGAGCCCACTTCGAGGGGGGTCTACAATAAGACAAGAATCATCCCTGATATATTCCAATGAGTCTTCCGAGCTCGCTTGCACCACTTTTATTGGAAGCTTGCCTACATTTCTTTTTGCAAGTGCCGTATTCGATGGATCCAATTCAATGAGTGCCTCAGTCTCTCCTATTGGTATGCCGATCGATCCTACACCCGCATACATATCGACCTTGTGTTCAAACGAACTAGTTTCTTCGGCAATCCGCGCTAAAGTCTTGGCAAATACGGGTACATTAACTTGGAAGAAACCCGTAACATCGTAAGATATATCTATACCATTTAGCTCGTCGGTGAGTATAGATTCACCTATTGAATAGAGTAATTTAGTTGCTACAGAAGCTGGGCTTTTAGGATTGGAATAATAAACCTTGATCCCGGAAATACTATGCAACGTAGGAAGCTTCTCAAAGCTTTTAGTTTTTACAAACAGTGCAGCCGCAACTCTACCATTCTGATCACATCTCAATATAAGAGTTTTAAGATCACCTGCGCGAACACCAAGCTTGTTTAAACTAGCTAGCATTTCAGCACCTGCACTATTCAAGCAAGGTAGCGCCAGGGCACTCCCATCAACAATCTGCTTCTGATGGGTGCCTCTGTTGAAAAATGCATAATGTATACCATCGTCATCTCCGAAAAATGAAAATTCAATTTTATTTCTATATCCAAAATCTCTATCATCGGATATCATTGCGACCGAATCGAGCTCTATCCCCTCGCGCGTAAAAGCGTCTTCTAAAATCTGACTTTTGTATGTATTTTCGGATTTAAAATTTAAAATTTGCCAGGGTGATGTTGCAAGGAATATTGATTCTTTGGGAGTAATCCGATCTTTTGAAGAAACAATAATTTCTGTGGCAACTCCTTCACAAAAATCTTTTTTAGCCTTGGTTATTTGAGCGTTTACTCTTTCTCCAGGCAGCGCATTCCACAGAAAGACTTTCCGACCATCAGATAATGTACCCAAGCCCTGACCACCATGAACTAATTTATCTACTGTAACCTCTTCAAACCGATCAACTGGTTTTCTCATGCGTTTCTCGAAGTTACGGACGAAGAGTTCCGGCGAATACTTGCCAAGCAAGTGCTGTCTTAGCGACTAAACTCAAAATCATATAGGCTCGTTCACCGTATAGATAATTTGCCCATTTGCCCTTTTTCGTATACTGAAGGTACATGTTTATCGCGAAACTATTAAAGAAAATGAACATGCTGCCGTAAATGAAGTACACGAAGGTTGGAATTCCACTTCCGTTTACGGTTGCGCCTGCTACATAAATTCCAAAAACGATCCATGGCACTATGCCTGCCAGGCAACCAATCCAATACGTTAACCAATTCACTTTTTTAGCGCCTTGGTTGTGAGTTTCCATGACTAGACCCATAAGATTCATAATGAGATCAAGCACAAATATCATTATCAAAGAAGATACATCGTTAATGCCGCTTAATAATGCAATCGCTACCATCATAGTGCTTGCACTCAAGCCATATTCAATCCAACGAGCTTTATTCACGCCTTTTTTAAGATTTGTTTCGTACGTTTTGCGGTATTTGGTAGCGATAATTGCATGAGCAATTGCTGACATAAAGAAGAATGCAGCTACAAAGTAGCCCAAGTTTACAGTAAAGATTGTGCGCGATGCCGATACAAGCACTGGCTTATCAGCAGCTTTCGTAGCGAGAGTATCAAGAGTTAAGTATGATGTAGTTACTGGCCATGCAATCGCCTTACTCAAGGCTAAAACTGCAACACCTTGTATAGCGTGTAGTATCGCCATGCGCTTATTCCAAGAATTGAGCGATTCGGTAGTTATTTTTTTAGTACTTTTGAGATCTGGTTTTTTAAATTTCATACCTGCACTATATCATATTTCGTGGCAACTCGGGTGGTATACTGATTGCAGATATATGAAAACGAAACTTAAAATTCCTGAACGCAAATCAATACATAAAAATATCGTTAATTGGCGAACCCGATCGTTACGGACTAAAATTTTTATTGTTTTGTTATCTATTATTGCGCTGGCGAGCTTACTTGTACTGCTCCTTCCCTACATTCCGCGCTGGCGATATCTCCTTTTCAAACCCAAAATAAACGCCGTACCATATCAACAAGCTGCCCAAAATACGAAGAAA
>CAZBRN010000044.1:0-7760 GCA_964494545.1 uncultured Candidatus Saccharibacteria bacterium
TACATCCTGGAGATCTAGGATGGTATGGACGATTTGGCCCAGAAGATACAATTGACGCAATTCGTAGATGGAGCGTCGATGGCAAGATTGTTGCTATCGGGTTATTGGATGGTTCGGATTTATTGAGAATAGCGATTGACCCCGAGGCCGAGGGTAATGCCGAGCTAGCTAAACAGATGGCCATAGATATCACACAGCCAGAAAGCGGCATACTGTCTAACGGATCTGGATATGTAGAGACTCGCTCGGGAGATCTATTACGCGAACAACTCATTGACCAGGGGTGGAGCTTGGGCGATACTTGGACATCGCTCAGACTTGATCTTAGTGAACCCGTTGAAGACAGTGGCTTGCGAGTCGAGACGGTCAGCCCCGACCAGGCTCATATACGAACCGCGGTTCAGCGTGCAGCATTTGAGAACTCAACTTTTACTGAAGAAAACTGGCATGCTATGGCTGCTGGTCTGCCATATACAGAAGCTAGGTGTTTGATTGCCTACGATGACGATAATAGCCCTGTTGCTATCGCGACAGTTTGGTCGGCTGGGAAAGGAAAGCCAGGCTTAATTGAACCTCATGGTGTTGATCCAAGTCATCGCGGCAAAGGGTACGGTAAAGCAATTACTCTTGCGGCAGCAGAGGCTCTTCGTGAGATGGGCTCATCAAGCGCAACTGTGTGCACCGACAGTGCTAATATAGCCGCTGTCGCAACCTACAAATCAGCTGGCTTCGAAGAACTCCCTGAGATTCAGGATCTGCGACGAGCTAAGGAGGAGTAAAGCAACAGCTGTCAATGTTATCTACGCAATCTTTCCTAGCCAGTAGTTACCGTATCTCACACATCAACTTCTGGGTCATCCTCCTGAACAGAAAAAGTTATATTAAGGAACTAGAGCCCCAGCCATTATAATTACGATACATAATTGCATAAGTGTGAAATAAATTGTATTTTATACTCATGAGTGATGCAGTTAACAGAGAGTCGTCTGGCTTTACGCAAACAGAGACTGCCGATGATTCAAGAAATTTCCGAAGACTTGCTAAGAAAGTAGTCGGTGTCAATTTGATAACTTTTGGTATAAGCCTCGCCAATCAAGTTCTGATTCAGCAAACCCCGGTTGGGTTTTCACAAGTTGCTATGGAAGGAGTCGATGGCATACTACCATTAGCCCTAGACCGAGCAAATGTTGCTGATAGCCACAAAGCGATAAAGAAAGCAGTTAGTTGGCGTTCTACAACAAATCTTGCACATATTGCGGCAGGTATCGCGGGGATTATCGAAGCATCCAGCTATATAGGTAACGACATGGAGTATGATGCCAAAGGTATTGCGATATCTGGGATTATTGGCCTCTGGAACCTAGGACTTCTGGCCTCAATACGTCAGCGGAGGCATGATAGAAAATCCAGACATCATGAAAAAGTAGAAATAACTTCAGAAAGCGTTGCAATACCGGAGTCTGTAGAAGATGTTTTACTTGAATCTCACCACATGCATCCAGATATTTCTGGACGTAATGAAGAGAACCTAGAAATGTGCGCCAAATCGAACATCGTTGAAGCATTGCCTCCCCTACTAGGTCCCCTGCTACAGATGGGCTGGGAAAACGGTAGCGCAGGAATGGTTGTCGCCTCAAATGCTGCGGTTGTTGCAATGGCTGGTTGGCAACAAATAAAAGATATCAATATTTTACGCTCGCTTCCGCACGGTACAGTCTAATACTTCTACTAAAGCGTAACCTGGCCTAAATTATGTTAGTCTAACAAACCTTTATTTATATATGGGTGTCTGCCAAAATCCAACCCATGCGCTGGCATGTATTGTATACTTTTGAGTATGAAGCGAAATTATCGAAATATACATGTACCGCTTCGCTTAGAGCGTTTTTTTGATAAGCTTAATTTCACTGGATTGCTGTTTGGATCACTTTTTTACTGCCTATCATTTCTTCCTTCACTGATGCCAAGGCCCTGGCTTTTCCAGGGTTTAATTTCGGGAACGAGTTTAGTCTCAGGCTATGGCATTGGTGTTTTAGTGAGTATGTTAATACGGTGGTTTTTCCAAGCAGAACTACCGCGTCGTTTTAAGAAAATAGCCTGGTATGTGATTCTTCTTGTTGCACCGGCGCTTATGGTACTCTTTACGATTCTTGGAAACACATGGCAGAACGATGTGGCCCGTTTAATCGGTCAAAACACAGCCAAGAACCATCATTCATTTCGAATAGTTTTTGTTGCTGTGTTTATTGCTTTGGCAATACTATACACTGGTCGCCTCGTTCGAATTTCTAACTCCTATGTAATTCGTAAAATAGACACAATATTGCCGAAAAGAGTCAGTATATTGCTAAGCGCAATTCTGTTGTTCGCAATAGGATCATGGATATTTAGTGGAGTATTCGTTGCCAATTTTGTATCTGCTTCAAATAGAATCTATTCAACTAAAAATGCTACCTCCCCACCTGGTGTTACGAAACCGGGAAGCATTTTTCGCTCAGGAGGTCCTGAGTCACTCATACCATGGGAGACGTTAGGTTATCAAGGAAAAGCATTTGTCGGGCGAGGACCAACCCAAGATCAACTAAAGGCGTTTACGAACGGCAATGTTAAGCAACCAATTCGTGTATATTCGGGAGTACTGAGCGCCCCAGATGCCAAGCAAAGAGCGAAACTGGCTGTATCTGAGCTTATACGAACCAAAGCATTTGAGCGTAAGGTTTTAGTACTTGCTACAGCCACGGGGACTGGCTGGCTAGAGCCACAGTCTACAGATAGCATAGAATATATGTATGGCGGAGATACTGCTATCGTAACTCAACAATATTCGTATCTCCCAAGCTGGATTTCGTTTCTTGTAGACAAAGAAAATGCTACGGAAGCGGGACAAGAGTTGTTTAATGCTGTGTACAGCGAATGGTCAAAATTACCAAGAGATTCCAGGCCAAAGCTCGTAGCATATGGACTAAGCCTTGGTTCTTTTGGAGGCCAGTCGGCGTACAGCGGCGCTCAAGATGTTCTGCTTTCAACTGATGGTGCAATCTTTGTCGGAACTCCTAGCTCGACGCTATTATGGAAAAATATTTCAAACCAAAGATCACCTGGAAGTCCGCAGTGGCAACCTGTGTATGAAGATGGGAGATCTGTTCGGTTTGCATCTAACAATCAAGAAATTACTAACACTACTCCTACTTTGAATATCCCTCATATCCTTTACCTTCAGCACGCCAACGACCCGGTTGTATGGTTTAGTTATGATCTTTTGCTCCACAAGCCTGACTGGCTGGCAGAAAAACGTGGCGCTGGAGTTTCACCATCCATGCGTTGGTATCCAATCGTAACGTTTCTTCACGTAGCAGTTGACCAGTTCTTTGGGTCCACAGTTCCGATAGGTCAAGGCCATAACTATTCCAATAGTATGGTGAGTGCCTGGGCTTCTGTAGCGCAGCCGGAAAAATGGTCGAGCGCTGACACTTCCAGATTACAGACAATCATTTCTGCTTATGCTTTGGAATAAACATATTTGCAATGAACGCAATACGGCAGTATAATATTGGTGTTCTAGGTAGTTGTCCTCACCGACTACTCTCCTAGATGCAGTAGATAATCTCGAAAGAGACACTGCCTACTGATTTTCACAATTTGTGTGTAATCCTCACCTTTCGAAGCTACTGAATGCATCGGTGCTTTGACAGTGTTATCTTTGGTGAGGTATAGCGAGTATCTTGTGAGGCGCATGCTCAATCGCGCTTTTTAGAGCTCCGTGATCGCATTGTAAACTAAACCACGCGAAGTTTAGGTTCTGAGGTATAGATAGCTACCACTGCAAAACAGAATAACCGATCAACACACTCGAGCAAAAAAACCGTCAGAAACGCAATCTGGCGGTTTTTTATTTATTTTTTGATTCTATTTCTGCTTGTTTTTTAGCTATACGTTTTAGCTTGCGTGCTTTTTCATACAACGCGCGCTTGTTAGTTATTTTTTGCAATTTATTCTGTTTTATCGGGTCACGTTTTTTCATCTTTAGGTAGTATAGCGTTTTGGAAAGCTGTGCGCGAGATTTTTCACAAAATACTATCATGATTGCGCTTATCTTTGTTACAATAAAGATACATAAACACTTTGAGGGAGTTCTATGGATTGTTTTGCTTTGCAACAGCAATCGTAAGTGTATATATGATGTATCTAATTACCGTACTATCAATACTTTCAGGCGCAATACTTGTGGTCCTTTGTAAACCCCTCATTTCAAAGAAGAAAAACAGTAAATCTTCCCTTTCTTTTCGATCAAAAATTGTACTTCTGGTACTGTTATTTCTATGTTTAACAGGGGCGATCATTACAAGACTACAGATGAATACATCAAGCATGATTTCTACAGGTAATGAACAAGTCCAGAAAGCGTTGAATGACAAAGGTACGAGCAGTCCTAAGAATGCAGCTTCAGCATCACTGCCGGCGTATGAAGTAATACGTAGTCCTGAAAATAGCAGCGAGAAGAGGGTGGTAGTCTATACAACTTCAAAAAATCGAGAACAACTCGTTACATTGCATAAAAAGCTAGGTGATCTTTACAAGAAAAGTCCCACCTCATCCTTAAGTTTTGATTATTTTGACAATAAGAAAGTTGCAGCTATTTACTTTTCATCCGTAGAAGATCGCCGTACTACAAGTGATCAACGTAAAGAACTTTTCAAGCACTACATCGCTACGGGTGGAAGTAAAATTACGAACGCCGACAACTTCTTAATGTTAGGGTCAGTAACAGAAATATCACGTCAACTGTCATTGCCTGTTAAAGATGCAACGTCTGGGGCAAAGAAATGAAATATCTTAAGATTATAAGGGCAAAAGTACGTTCAAGTTCGGCAATTAAACGAACGTCAATTATTACTGTCGCACTCGTAATGCTCGGTACGTTAGTTGCTCCAAGTTTTTGGTATGTGGGTCGAGCCGATGCCCTAAGTATTGGTCAGAGCGATTGGTCTGATGGCCTAGGTATTGACCCAGCTCATCAGTATACTTCTGCTACTGGGGTCACTACGTCGACGCCTGGTGAAATTAGTCTTGATACGAGCGGTGGATCGTATAGCGATTGGTGCAATACTACAAATTGTGATTCAAACTGGACGCTTCGACAAAATATAGCCGTAAATAACCCATACAGCCCTATAACTGACTACCAGGTTAAAGTGCATGTTGATTACAAGCAATCAATGAAATCAGACTTTAGTGATATTCGATTTCTCAAGGGCGATAGTAGTGAAGAGTATAGCTATATGCTGTATTCAAAAACAGATAGCACATCAGCACTATTCTACGTAAAAGTTCCATCATTAGATGCAGGCGTTAATGTATTAAAAATGTACTATGGAAATGCCAGTGCAGATTCGATCGAAAATCGAATTGCAACAATGGATTTCGCAGACAATTGGAAGAGTGGAGATTCGTGTGGTGGCCAGGGATTGTGTATCAACTCTTCCGATGTGACCGTACAAAATGGAGAACTTCGATTTACGGCTGGCAACACTGGCACAGGATGGGGCAACGACTACGACAGAAGCGTTACTAGGAGTGTTCAGATCGATGTTAAACGAGATCTTAGTCAGTACACTTGTAGTGACGCTGGGGGTAGTGATGGATTCGGCGGGTTTGGTTTTGGATCGAATGGTTCGGAGCAAAATTCTATATCGATGAATAAACCCAATAGCTGCGATAGCGGTGGATTATACTGGGACTTTTCTCATATCGACAACTGGTCTGCAGGAGGCTTCACCATAAATGGACCCCACATCAGGAGCGATCAATGGGTTACCGTTCGAATGAGGGCTCTCAGTACCGGAGGGCAAACGTTCGAATACAGTTTAGACAATGGGGCTACGTATGCAGAGTTTGGCGGCTACAGTGTGTCAAATGATATGAATAATACCGGGTTTGGCTTCGGAACTGGTGGCAATGATGCAACAAACATGACCATTCGTAACGTTTTACTCTACAAAGATCAGCCTGATGTTAAAGCGGTGCTGGGGATCGAAGAACAACTCGGTGGGTATTCAGGCTCGCTCGAATCAGTTGTGTATGATTTAACAACTACTCAAACTGCTCTCAACAATGTTTCTATCACCAAATCTGGTAATGGTCAGGTGGCTCTCTACGTAAGGACCGGAAGCGGATCTATAAGCAGCTCCGATTATCGGCTTTGTGGTTTACTCTTTTCTGGCGAACAAATTTCAAAAACAAAATGTGGAAGCAGTATGGGGCAACGATATGTTCAGTATTTAGCGGTTATTGCAGATGACTCTACGCCAGATACAGTCATCACAAATATAAACGTTGACTACATAAACGATGCCGATAACCCAACGTCTGATCCAGTTACAGTCTCGATAAAATCAAGCGCTTCCGATAACACTATCGCTGATGGTGGTTGGGTACGGTCATATTCACCTTACGTTAGTTGGACAAATGCTTCTGATGCTCCCGGAGGATCAGGAATAGCCGGCTACTGTTTGTATGTTGGTCAAAATAGCGGAGCTGATACAACCACCAAAGGACTTATTAAAGGCACTGCAACTGATAGCCCACTAGCGACTAATGGACAGTGTGAATATGCTACAAGCGATACAAACTTTAATGAACTTTCAAATATGCTTAGCGGCACTCAAGAAGAAACAACTTATTATGTTCGCATACGCGCAATCGATAACGCAGGAAATCTAAGTTCGGCAATAGCTCAATCCAGCTTCAGAATTGATTCCACGGCGCCGATTCCTCAAACTGTTTTCAGCGCCCCTCCGGTAGTTAATAGCCCTGTATTTAACGTCAGCTGGCTGTATGTACCTGGCCTAACGCAAGTCATAGAATCAGGTTCGGGAATTGCAGGGGTAAAATATTGCGTTTCGTCCCTTATAAGCGGATTCAGTGGCTGCGAAGCTAGTGACACTAACTGGTATGGCCCCAACCATTCGTCTGGAGATCCGCATGATATTAGCGATATATATCCGTTTGAAGGAGCCCATATTACTACCTCCGTGTTAGACCTTCCGAGACTTGATGATTCGGTCATCGGAGTTAATGCCGTCCGACTAGCATATGTAGATTATGCTGGGAACGTACTCTTAAGTGATGGCGGTAGATTTTTCCAAATTACGTACGCCGCAAGTAATGGACCGCTCAATCTTGCTGTAACACCACCTTCAAACTCAACAAACTCATTTTCATTTACGTGGAGTCCGCCATCTAATCTGTCCGGATCACCGCTCGAAGCTAATTATTGTTGGACCGTTAATACTCCAATCGCGGCAGATGAGAACAATTGTCATTGGACTGGCAAAGGAATAACTTCGCTTGCAAACGGTCCATATGCAACAAAACAAGGAGTAAACACCTTTTATATCGCTACAAAAGATGAAAGTGGTAACTTCGATAACACAAAATATTCTTCAATTAATTTCTCTGCATCTACCGCTGCTCCTGGTTCTCCTCGAAACCTACAACTGTCTGATGTTTCTATACGTGCCACTAGCACGTGGAAGTTAGCTATGTCTTGGGACGCACCTTCTGTGAGCGGTGCAAGTATAGCTAACTATACAATTCAGCGTTCAACAGATGGCACTACCTATACAGACGTAGGTACGACAGGCCTATCGAACACGAGCTTTGTGGATTCCGGGCTTGCCCAAGTTCGATACTACTACCGAGTACTCGCCTGCGATAATGCTGGTAGTTGCAGCGTTGCGAGCAATATTGCAGACAAAACC
>CAZBRN010000045.1:0-7711 GCA_964494545.1 uncultured Candidatus Saccharibacteria bacterium
TACTTGGGTCATCAAGCCCTGGGAAAATAGCACGGTGCCGAATTTTCATTAAGACCTCCTGAACGGAGGTCTTTTTGTTTGGAGAAAACTCTAGACGTGCTATTTTCCAAGAGAAATATAATTGAAAATAGTAGGCCAAGTAATATATTACTTGGCCTGGAGGTGCCGAATTTTCATTAAGACCTCACGCCGGAGGTCTTTTTGTTTGGAGAAAAATATACAACAATGCATTAACAACATGAAAATGCTGTTAAATGACCAGATCCTAAGAAGTTAATGTATATCTTGTTGTGAAATAGTCACTAAAGTTACTGATTGAAGTACGCTTTAAATAGAACAATTCTAAAATAATAATTTGACGTAAGCGCAATAGGGTGATACTATACAAGTAATTCTGATAGGAATTAATATTCACGATAGCAATGTTGAGTATATTTAACTCCTGGCAGGGTCTGGGTGGGGCATTAAATTTTAAGGGGAGGCCTGGACTATGGCTGGAACAAAAGCTGGTGGCAAAGCCGCTGCAAGTACTAACAAAGCTAAATATGGTGCAGATTTTTATGCAAAAATCGGTGCTAAAGGTGGCAAGAAAGGCAAAACTGGTGGTTTCTTCGCAAACCGTGAGTTAGCCCGAATCGCTGGTGCTAAGGGTGGCCGAATTAGCCGTCGTACTAAAAGCGCTTCATAGTTAGTACTATCTACATTGAACATCTTTGGATGATCAATAATCAAAAAGCTCCGATAACCGGGGCTTTTTGTTTTTTTCTATATGTACGGCAGGTTCGTGAAGCAGATACGCGCCACGTATTATAGCAATTAAAACAACGATATGTGCTAGCTTCAATCTGTAAACTACTACTTAAACAATGAGGGCATGTGCTTCGTTGATAGAGCCAATCGCGATAGCTATCAAGACAATCCTCGATATGATCTTGACTGATCTCTACCTGATAGGTAGACGCTATCGTCTGTGCTTTTACCCATGCTTCTACTTCTAATTTTAGAAGACCGAAATCAGATTTAAAAAATTTGTGCTCAAGAAGGGCATGTCCCAATTCATGGAGCAATGACCAACTTCCTTCAATACTTAGTAGCGCTTCAGGGACATAGAAAATAGTAGAGTTACGAGAAGACCAATAAAAGCTGTCTTTTGGAACGAAATGGACGTCAGGGAAGTCGTTTTGTATCTGTTTAAGTACGTTTTTCATGGGCGAGTTTGGCTAAGTGGTAGCATCCAAATATTACTGCTTCTTCTGGTCTTTTTGCCTGCAAAATAGGAGGGTTCGGTGCAATCGGGACTTCGTATTTTTTAAGTTCTTCATTAAGCGGCTTTTTAAACTTCTCATAGTGAGTGCCAACACCGCCTCCGATTACAATCACTTCCGGCTGGATGATTGCTATAAGTTCCCTGAAGCCAAGGGCTATGTTTTGAGCAATGGTTCTCCAAATTTTTGGATCATCTATTTCACTAGCACGTTTGCCATAGGTAGCCACAATCGCTCGGCCTGAGGCAAAGTCTTCCCACTGGGTCAGTTTTCCATTATGCTCGAACCACATCTGCCCGCTTTCACTGTCCTTCAAATTTGGGTCTATGATACCATTTACGATAAGGCCAGAGCTAATACCTGTACTAACTGTTACGTATAGAACTTTATTAAAATCATTCTTGATAAGAATAGCCTCGGATAACGCAGCAAGTTTTGCGTCATTTTCTATTTGCAAAGGACACCCAATAATTTTTTCAATATCCGGACCTATAGGAACGTTTCGCCATGAACGGTTACCAAAAGCCAGGCCTATTCCATGTTCTCGATCAAGCTTACCTGGGACTGCTATGATCGCTCTTTCATAGTCTTGATCGGTGAGCATGTGAAATTCTTTTTCAAAGTCTTTGATGAGCCCAGCATAGGTCTTATGGGTAGGAAATTTGTGCTGTTCTACGATTTTCCCATCATTCGTAAACACTGCCAATAATACTTTGGTTGCTCCGATGTCGACTGCTAAATACATACCAATCAGTATAGGCTACTTGGTGGGATGGTCAACGTAATATACGTTGGTTGCCAACAGGGAAGTTACAGAGTATAATTAGTCTAAATCTGATCGGAGTTACAGCTTACGAGTTGCCGCAGAAAAAGGAGGCATGATATTCATGTCAAATAACAAAACAATAACCATGGATGATCTACTTGCTACAAGTGAGATCAAACAACTTAAGGTCGGGGATGTAGTTGAAGGAACGATTACATCGGTACGAAAACACGAAGTCTGGCTCGACCTCGGAGCTAACGGCGTAGGTGTCGTCATGCGGCGCGAGATTGGCCACGGCCAGAAGCTTGAAGAGGGTGAAAAAGTCACTACAAGCGTCGTTGATCCAGAGATGGAAGAAGGATACGCACTTCTCAGCATGAAGCGAGCCGTCAAAGATCGCGGATGGGACGAACTACAGCGCGTATTTGAAGGTCAGGAAATTATTGAAATTAGTCCGTACGACGCTAACCGAGGTGGTTTATTGGTTGAAATGGAAGGAATCCGAGGGTTCTTGCCAGTATCGCAACTAGCTGCAGGCCACTACCCACGAGTTTCAGGTGCCGATAAAGACGAAATTCTCCAAAAGCTTAACGCTCTAGTTGGTCAGATTTTACGAGTTCGCGTTTTAGACGTTAGCCGTAAAGACAACAAGCTAATTTTCTCAGAAAAAGAAGCT
Source organism: uncultured Candidatus Saccharibacteria bacterium (assembly GCA_964494545.1). GTDB lineage: Bacteria > Patescibacteriota > Saccharimonadia > Saccharimonadales > AWTP1-31 > JAPLYT01. The sequence goes on from CAZBRN010000045.1 coordinate 2,708, forward strand.
ATCAAAGATGACATGCAATCTAGATTCTCAGAACTCAAAGTTGGCGATGACGTAGAAGGTGTTGTTACTGGAGTTATCGACTTCGGTGCGTTTGTTAATGTTGACGGTATCGAAGGTCTCGTTCATATCTCGGAAATCTCTTGGGAACGAGTCGAAGATCCACGAGAATATGTAAAGAATGGGCAGACTATCAAAGCTAAAATCATTGCTATCGATAAAGACCGATTGAGTCTCAGCATGAAGCAGATGAACGAAGATCCTTGGCTTCAAGAAGTGAAGTCATTTAAAAAAGGCGCAATTGTAGAAGGTAAGATCACAAGAATCACACCTTTTGGCGCATTCGTGCAGCTTAGTTCGGCTGTTGAAGCACTCGTACATGTATCAGAGATGAGCGACGACGAAGGTGTTGATCCTGAAAAAATCTTCCAGCTTAATGAGAAGAAACAATTCAAGGTAATTGACATCGATACCGATGCACGCAAAATTGCGCTCAGTCTCAAAGATACGAAATAACCGCCTAATAACCAATAAGATATAGAACAGGGAGCGCATTACGATGGCCGAGAGAACAATCGAAGTCGAAGAACAGATTACTGTCGGTGCCCTTGCAGAGAAGCTGATGCTTCCTGTAACTAAGCTTATTGGTGAGCTAATGAAAAACGGCATAATGGCGACAGTTAATGAAAGAATTGACTTCGACACAGCACAAATTATTGTCGGGGAGCTTGGTTTAGATATTGAACTCGCGCGGAAGAGTGAGCCGGTTATTACAACCATCCATGATAAACGTAAGACTAACGAGAGCGGCGTAACAAGGCCTCCTGTCATCGCAGTCATGGGACACGTTGATCACGGTAAAACGAGCCTCCTAGATGCTATACGTGGGGCTGATACCGCAAAAGGTGAAGCCGGTGGAATCACCCAGCACATCTCTGCCTACCAGATCGTCCACAAGGACCGTCCAATAACATTTCTTGATACTCCAGGTCATGAAGCATTTGCAGCTCTTAGGGAGCACGGTGCGCTACTAACTGACCTTGTTATTGTGGTAGTTGCCGCCGATGATGGCGTAAAGCCACAAACGATAGAAGCAATTCGTTTTGCACGAAAAGCAGGCGTAAAAATTCTCGTTGCTGTAAATAAAATTGATAAAGAGGGTGCTAATGTCGCTCAACTGAAGCAGCAACTTGCCGAGCAGGATCTTCTTATTGAAGAGTGGGGTGGCGATACAGTGCTCATTGAAGTTTCTGCAAAAACAAAGCAGGGTATTCCAGAGTTGCTGGACATGATTTTACTAATTGCTGATGTAGAAGATCTTAAGGCAGAAGTAGATGTACCGGCTACTGGTTTGATTATTGAGGCTCACATGGAGCAGGGCCGTGGCCCTGTAGCAATTTGTCTGGTCGATGAAGGCACGCTCGAAAGTGGCAATTATATTGTCGCAGGGGGAACGTATGCAAAAATTCGCAATCTTGAATCTACTGATGGATCCGTGATGGCCAAGGCGACGCCTTCTACCCCAGTTGTTATTACTGGATTTAAAGTGCTGCCACAATTTGGTGATGAGTTCCAGATTGTTAAAGACGAAAAAACAGCACGGAATTTAGCTGAAGGCATGGACCGTCAGCGAAAAGCAAGTGGCAGCAAGCAGGACATCGGAAGTGGCGAGTTGATTCGAATGATTAATAGAACGAATGAAATTACAGAATTCCCCGTTATTATAAAAGCAGACGTACAAGGATCTTTGGTCTCGGTCATTGATAGTATTAAGTCACTTGATACGGATGAAGTTGTAGTTCGAGTCGTAAATAGCGGCGTAGGCGCAGTAAACGAGAGCGATGCACATCTTGCGCACTCTACAGGGGCAACAATCTATGGTTTTAACTCCCAAATGCCTTCAAGCATAAAACGACTTATATCGAGGGATAAAGTTCCCGTTCGCCTCTATAACATTATCTATGAGCTCATTGATGATGTACGTGAAGAGCTCGGTAATCGTCTCGCACCTGAAATTGTAGAAAAAGATCTTGGTTCATTGACAGTCAAAGGGGTCTTCAAGACAAGTAAAACTGAAATTATTTGTGGCGGAGAAGTTACTTCAGGGAAGTTAACGTACCCAGCACTTGCTAGAATTAAACGAGGCAAAGAAAGCATCGGCGAAGCAACAATAACTAACCTTAAACGAGGTCCTCAAGACACCAAAGAAGTTTTTGAGGGCGAGATGTGTGGCATGAACATCGCTACCACTCAAAAGATTGATATCCAAGAAGGCGATAAAATAGAACTATTTACTCGCGAGAGTGTTACGAGACATCTCTAGAAGGAACGTTTTATGGAAGATCTACCGAGAATTCCAAAATCACCAGAAGATGTTACGGATACATCTGAGTTACCGGCGCCACAAACAGAATCTCTTATGAGTCGCTGGCAAAAAATGATCTTATCTCAATTTCACGATAAAGAATCGGGAAAAAAGGGCGATAAAGAGGACGACGAAGAGGATGAAGAAGACGCCGATGAGGCTTCAGTTAGTTCAGTAGAAAAAAATAAATCTGAACGACTAAAAAACATATTACGTGCGTTTATGCCACAAGCAGAAAAACTTGATTCAGATGAGCCTGAACTTAACAGTGATGAGGTAGATCTAGATGCATCACTGCTGCCAACCATAGAGGGTTACGCACCAGCTGTGTTGATAGATGACATGGAATCTGACGAGCAACCTTACGATGTAGCACCAGAAGTTCCTGAAGAGGAATTAGTTAAGACTACTCAAGAAGAAGTATATATTGCAGGGGTTAGCGACGATACTCCAGAGATAGATCCTCAGATTGGGCCGATATTAAATGAACCCGCGGAAAGTATCCAGCAAATACTTCAAAGAAAAGATGATTCTCTTGGAGCAGGCAGAGTTTCGAGCGATATCGCCAGGCCGGTCGCAAGTACTCAACCTGAAGCTAGGCAATATGTTCGAAATCCAACAGGTATGTTGTTGGCAGTGGACGCCGCAAACTATATAGCTGCACGTCGTCGTGATAAGAAAAATATGGAAAAAGTAGATACAGAACTGGCGAAGGTGCGCAACGAGTATGCCGCATTCGCTGAATCCGAAAATAAGCGATTATCGAAGCATTTGATACAACAGGAGAAAAATGAACAAGTATTTAAGGAGTTGAAGCAAGAAAAAGTCATGCCCCAACAACGTCCAGAGCTTGGTTTAAATAACAACAGTAAGCCAGAAAATAAACAATATATTGAAAAGAAGCCTGAACAAACTCATATGATTGTTCAGGAACGGCAACCGAGAACTCCCAATGTCAAGATCGAGAAACGGGAATCAGCAACGACCGTTCAAAACTTTAACGAAACTCTGTATAAGGTCGCCGAAGCAGGACCGGGAAAGATTAAAAGTGAGTTTGAGTTTGAACGTAGGCATGAGGTTATGGATGAGCCAGGAGATAGATCCGTGTTTAATACTCCGTTATCTCCAGAATTTGGTGTTACTTCAAATAATCAACCGTCTACACATTCAACAGTAAGCGGCGCATCAATCTCACCAAAGGTGACGGATGAAAAACGAAATACAAGTACGAATGCCGTTTATAAGCAAGCTGCAACAACTGGGTTTTGGGGTGCGCTCGTTGGAATAATAGTATTTTTGATAATATATATGCTCAGCAAGGGTTAGTTTGATAGTATATAAGAGTATAGGAGCACTCATATGTTTAAATTAGACGATAATTTGTTAATAGAACTTGGACTAGGCACGTTGCCGCCAACAGAAAAAAATAAAATGCTCAGTCATATTTATGAGACACTGGAAATGCGCGTCGGCATGAAGCTTGCACAACAGATGACGAATGAGCAACTTGATGAATTCGAAGGGTATATCGATAGAAATGATGAAGCGGGTGCCTTAAAATGGCTCGAATCAAACTTCCCAAATTATAAACAAGTAGTGGCGAGTGAATTAGACGCTCTGAAGAACGAAATAAAAATTGCTGCTCCACAGATTTTAGCAGCGAGTATCCAGAATCCTGTACCATTACCTCAATCGCCACAAGAATAAATTCTATAATTTAGTTCGGTAGCCAGACAGAAATGCATCTATAGTCATTTCATTTTTACCAATTGGTTTTAGTCTGTCTATAACCAGACTCCCACTTCTTGTCGCAACGGATAGCTTGTATTTATCGTGACTAATCTTACCGGGGGTACCTTCGATGTCCTCTGAGTGTGCTTCGGTAATCACCACTTCGATGCCTCCTAGATTAGTTCGACTTCCTGGCCAATTGCTGAATGCTCGAATCTTCCGACAAATATCTATTGAAGACTCATCCCAATTGATAGTTCCGTCTTCTTTACGAATTTGGTTATCGGTCGTTACTTCACTACTATCTTGAGGGAGTGGCTCTATTTCGCTATTTAGGATCAAGGGGAGTACATCTACGATCATTCCGCTACCAAGATGCAGTAAAGTGTCGCAGAGTTCTTGTTTGCTTTCCTGGCCGGTGATCGTAATTATTTGCTGTTTATAGATTGGACCCGCGTCCATTTCCTTCACTAATTGCATTATGGAGACGCCCGTTTCAGTCTCGCCATTCAATATAACGCTTTCAATTGGGGTTGAACCTCTATGTTTTGGGAGAAGAGAGGGGTGGACGTTGATAATACCATAAGGGAAAGCATCGATAATTGATTGTGGAATGATTTGGCCATAAGCAACTAGCACGCCTATGTCTGCTTTAAAATCTTTTATTGTCTGGGCGATTTCCCCGATTTTGTGAGGAGTTAGAAGATCAATTCCAAGCCTGCTTGCTGTTTCTGCGATTGTAGAAATTTTATGGGTTCTTGAAGCAATTTTCTTTTGATTAGAAATGATTGCTGAGATTGTATACCCGGCTGCGTGTAGGGCTTGAATTGTTGGAGTTGATGAAACAACCCCCGTTGCTAGTTGTTCATTGCCAAAGAATACGACTGTTTTTGATTTTTGATTCATAGTCT
>CAZBRN010000046.1:0-7498 GCA_964494545.1 uncultured Candidatus Saccharibacteria bacterium
GACCTCTACTTATAATTATACCTAACTGACTAATCAAAGGATGATGAGCGAAATGAGCGAACAGAATAGTACTGCAAATGATTATGCGTTAGCGAAGCACCTGAACGACCGTGCTATCACTATGTTCACACTAGTGAATGACCACCTCAATACGCCCGACATCACAGCTATCAATCGAAGTTACGTGCTGATAGTCAACGAGCTGAAGCGAATCTATAATAGACAGCCACTACTAGATGAAATCAGCGAACCCATTTGTTGGCAACACTTCAGTAATCTTGCATACATTCATGAAGAAGCTGGTGGGTATTTAGATTATGTGAACGACTACGGTCAAAGCCATAATGGCGAGGTTATTAGTGCGTGCATTATAGCTGGTATCGATCAACCTAGTGTAAGCCCTACTCTGCAAAAGATTCTTAGTGAAGCCAACCTAAGTCTCATCGCCTTCACTGAAGAACTAGAGAAAATGTACGCTGGATTATCGTTTGATAATATGACCTCACCTGTAGTAATGATTGGTAGTAAAAGGTATCGATTGGCGTCCATGCAAAGTATTGGTCTGGCCTACATCATTATCTCTTATTGCCTACGGAATCACCCAAATCAGACTATTAACATTGATACGCTCAAGCACGAACTTAACAAAACAGACAATAAAGCTCATGGTATCGATAATCTGCGTGACAACATTCGTAAATCGGTCTTCGGCGACAAGAAGCCTCTCAGCCCTTTTATCGAAGTGTCCCCCAAGAGTATACGGGTGAAGCAAAATACAGCTCTGAATGAGCGACAAATACAGGCTATTCAAGCTGCAAGCAAATAGTCTACTTTCGGAATAATTCGGAATTACCTCTCTATTTTTCAGAATGATTCAGTGAAATCGTTCAGATTAAAATTGACTTAATATACTAGAAAGTAGATTCGCTAGTTCAGCGATCGCAGTAAAACGCCAAGCGATTAATTCGGTACGGCAACAAGCTTTATAGGCTTATTCGGTGCGTCAAAAAATAGTAACTAAACGAGGAACAAAAATGGCTGTAAATACTACTAAGGACTTGCTGGCTGAAAGCCGCATTGACTTCCGTGAACATGGCAATGAACTGATAACTCACTGCATATTTAATGATTGTGACGCCGACAGCCGTGGCAAAGAAGCTCATCTTTACATAAATGCTGATACAGGTCAGTATTTCTGTCACAAGTGTAGTGAGAAAGGTGGCATTAAGAGCTTACGTGAGGCTTTGGGAGCTAGTGACAACACACTACCCCATCAAACCGCTGGAACTAGCTCAAACACTAGCAAACTAGCCAAACAGTATCACAAGCAATTGCCACTAAACATTCGTGAATGGCTTAAAAATGATCGTCTTTTGCTAGATGAAGACATTGATGATTTTGAGCTTGGCTACGGAGAGATATACGGCAAAAGCTGGGTGACGATTCCCGTCCATGACCACGAAGGCAATGTATTATTTCTGAAGCTCCGTCAAGACCCGTTCCTACCCTCTGACATGCCAAAGTATATGAGCAGTGGCGGTGAAGCAAGCATATTTAATTGTGGCGTACTAAAAGACAAGCCCGACCAACTTGTTATCTGTGAAGGCGAGTTTGATTGCCTTGTGTTGCGGGCTTATGGCATACCAGCCATTACATCTACTGCTGGCGCACGAACATTCAAAGAGGAGTGGATTGAACAGCTAAGCTTTGTACGTCATCTATACGTCTGCTTTGACAACGATGAAGCTGGTCAGCAAGGCGCAACCGAGCTAATCGAAAAACTTGGTGCTGCCCTGCCGGCCACATCAGTACTACAAATTACACTGCCTGACGAAGTTGGTGAGCACGGCGACATAACCGACTACTTTAAGCTGCCAAACTCCGACCCTAGTGACTTATTTGAAAAATATGCTGTTCTACGGACTGGTCCAAAGCCGATTGATGTTTCTGCCTTTGAAGAACTAAACACAAGCGACCTTGCGGCAATCCTTGATTTAACAATCAAACATGATAATGAAAATAAGCTGGTTAGCTTCTTATGTATGTTGTCCGCTTATACTGATGACAGCCAGCTCAATGTGAGCTTTAATGCACCGTCATCTACGGGCAAAACCTATATACCAATGCAAGTGGCACAGTATTTCCCTGACGCTGATGTACGTCAATTTGGCGGTGCGTCTCCAACGGCGTTTTTCCACGACAACGCCAGCTATGACAAAGAGCGTAACTGCCACGTTGTTGACCTTGAGCGTAAGATTCTAGTGTTTTTAGAGCAGCCAAACCCCAAGCTACAAGAAAACCTGCGTCCTGTTCTATCACACGATAAAAAAGAGATTTCGTACAAAATAACAGATAAGAACCAAAAAGGCTCAAATCGTGCGAAGAATATTGTAATCCGAGGTTATGCTGCAACAATTTTTTGTTCAGCTGGTATGCGCCTAGATGAGCAGGAAGCCACCCGTGCTATCTTACTTAGTCCTGAAACCAGTATTGAAAAAGTGCGAGAGGGTGTTCATATGGCTACCCTGCGAGGTGCTAACAAAGCTGAGTTCTTAGCAAAGCTTGAAGCCAGTCCAGAACGCCAGCTATTAAAAGACCGTGTGTTGGCAATCAAACAGGAACACGTTGAAGACATCATCGTGCCCGACCCTGCCAGCATTGAGCGGCGTTTTATCAGCCACGTTCAATCTACCAAACCACGCCATCAGCGTGACATAAGCCACCTGTTATCAATCATTAAGTCTATAGCTCTACTAAACGTGTGGTTACGCCGTGACGAAAATGGCAAGGTAATTGCCACTCCGTCTGACATTGACCAAGGATTCGCTGTCTGGCAGAAGATCAACGAAAGCCAAGAGCTAAACTTACCCCCGTACATCTACGACTTTTATAAGAAGTACATCGTGCCTATCTACTTAGCAAAAAATACTAACCACAGTAACACTTCTATGCCAGTGACGGGAGAATTGGGCGTTAGTCGTAAAGAAATCATTCACCGCCATTACGAATTGGAAAACCGTCTACCGAATGACGATATACTACGCCGCCAAATCCTTCCAATGCTAGAAGCCGCAGGGTTGGTCACCCAAGAAAAAGACCCGAATGATAAACGGAACAAACTGATCTTCCCCCAACTTATCGACCCAGAACAATATAGTGGCGAGCGTGGTGGGGTTACTAAAGAGCAGGAGCTAGGAAAGTAAACAATGTCACGGCAGTCTGTAGCACCACCAAAGGTTTTGTATGAATTCGTTGATAACGATGATACACAGGCTGTTGATGATGTCTTTAACTTCTTGTTTGACCACTTTTTTGCACAGAAAGAATGGACAGAAAATGTAGAAAAAGTAATTGATATTTATTTATAAAAGCTTATAATTATTAACATAATGGCAGACAAGACATATTACACCGTACAAGAAGTAGCAGATTTACTGAAACTACATTGGCAAAGTGTTCTTAACTACATCAAAAAGGGAGAATTAGAAGCCCTTCGATTAGGTAAAGGCTACCGTATAAGTCAGCAAGCTCTGGACGATTTTATTGACCGCCGCACCACCAAAGGAGAAAAGTAATGCTACGAGCAGCACTGTACGCACGAGTTAGTACCGATCTACAGAAAGATGAAGAAACTGTAAAGAACCAATTATCAGAGATAAGACCAATCATAAAAGAAGACGGCAATACCCTGCTCGAAAGTTGCGTCTACATTGATGAAGGCTGGTCGGGAGCAATACTAGAACGCCCTGCCCTTGATCTATTAAGAGCTGACGCTCGTGAGAAGAAATTTGATATTTTATATGTCTACGACAAAGGTCGCCTAGCTCGTAAGTTTGTTTACCAAGAGATTGTTATTGAGGAACTGACCAACTTAGAGATTACCTTTAAGAGCTTGCATGACATCAACGGTGTATCGCCAGAAGAAAAGCTTATGGGCAATGTCATGGGCATTTTTCATGAATACGAGCGTATGAAGATTACTGAACGTTTTCGTATCGGTAAACTCAATAAAGTACGTTCTGGTAAACTACTTGGCTATCAAGCAGCATACGGGTATGATTACGTTCCAATTAAAGGCAAAGGTCACGATAAGGTTAATGGCAAGTTCGTTATCAACGAAGAAGAAGCCAAAACAGTACAGATGATATTTGAATGGATTGGCATCGAATGCGTCTCGATTAAAGAAGTTATACGGCGTTTGTACGATTTAGGCATACCACCTAAGAAGCAAAAGCGTGACACATGGTCTACCGGTCCACTACATCGTATGCTGAAAAACGAAACCTACATTGGCAAGCACTTTTACTACAAGTCTGAGAGTGTAATTACCAAGAATCCAATGGCTAAAACTCAAAAGAAGTATCAACATCGTCATACAATGAAAGGCAGTCGTAAAACCCGACCACGTGACGAGTGGTTAGAAGTGGAAGTACCACGAATTATTAGTGATGAATTGTATCAAAAAGTACAATCTCAGATTAAGAGCAACGGAAAACTTAGCCGACGCTTTAAGAAGAACCCTTACTTGTTTGGTGGCTTAATCCACTGCACTTGTGGCTCTACACGTACTGGCGAGGGTCAAAATGGTCACTTCTACTACCGTTGTATCGATCGTCTTCTTAAGTTTCCTAAACCACGCACCTGCTTTGAAGCTGGTGTAAACGTACAGGTTTTAGACACTGTGGGCTGGGCTAAGCTATGCGAATTGATGACAGACCCTACCCTATTGCAACAACAGCTAGATCGTTATGCTGAAGAAAAGAAGCTTATTGCAGGACAAAGCCCGAAAAAGGACGAACTGATTATGCAGAAAAAATCACTAGAACAAGAAGAACGCCGCTACGTAAAAGCCTGGGGATTAGGCACAATGTCAGAAGCTGTATACACCGATCAAATGAATAGTGTCGCTAGACGCCGTAAGGAGCTGCTAGACCTAATTAACAAGCCCGAAGCAAACAAGTTAGCCCAACTGCGTGAAATTGACCTAGAATCCTCTGTAGAGCCATTCAAACAGTATCTAGCTAATCTGGGCTACGAAGATAAGCTTTTTACTGTACGTAAAATTGTTGATAAAGTAATAGCAACGAAGGAGCAAGTCAGAATATGCGGAAAAATACCAGCATACGCTACATCATTATCTGTAAACAAGGTTCAGTTAGATGTTGAACGTAGCGAGCAACAGGATACAGCACAACCTAGTAACCAAGAACAGGTTGGGTTGAATGCTAAGTATTGGAATCGTCGGACTTCCCAATGTCGGAAAGTCTACCCTGTTTAATGCCCTGACAGACAATGAAGTATTGGCAGCTAATTACCCTTTTGCAACGATCGAGCCAAACACTGGAATTGTACCCGTACCGGATACACGGCTAGAGAAACTTGCTTCGTTATACGGTAGCAAAAAAATACTACCAGCTACCGTTAATTTTGTAGATATCGCTGGCCTCGTAGCTGGCGCGTCACAAGGCGAAGGCCTGGGAAACCAGTTCTTGGCTAATATCCGTAGTTGTAATGCCATCGCCCACGTGGTCCGAGCATTTGATGACAGCAATGTAATCCATGTCGATGAGATTGCCGACCCTGCAAAAGATATTGATGTAATCAACACCGAGCTTATCCTGGCCGACCTGCAAACCGTCCAAAAACGAATTTCTCGCATCGAGAAAGAAGCTCGAGCTGACGCAAAACTTAAGCCTGTGGCAGAAGCTTACAAAACAATTCTTGATGGATTGGATGCTGGCAAATTGGCTTCATCGCTCGATGTTGACCTGAGCTTAGTTTCCGATCTTCAACTTATAACTGCCAAAACGGTTATTTATGTATTCAATGTAGACGAATCAACACTCACTAACGAAAATCGAAAAGACGAACTCCGTTCCCTAGTCGCTCCAAACCAAGCGCTGTTTATTTGTGCAAAATTAGAAAGCGAGCTGCGCGGTTTGGACGAAGAAGATCGCATAGAGATGCTCGCGAGTTATAACCAAAACGAGTCAGGGCTAAACCAGTTAATCCATACAACCTATGACGTACTTGGATTGCAAAGCTATCTTACAGCCGGACCTCAAGAAATTCGAGCATGGACCATCCATAAAGGAGACACAGCGCCACAAGCTGCAGGTGTGATTCATGGTGATTTTGAGCGTGGTTTTATTGCTGCCCAAATCGTAGATTTCGATGATTTGATGCTAGCGGGATCAGAGCAAGCAGCCAAAGCGGCTGGCAAAGTTCGTACTGAAGGTAAAACGTACGTAATGCAACCTGGCGATATCGTCGAATTCCGGTTTAACGTCTAAAACTCGCCTACTTTTCCCAAATTTTGACCATATTTTGAATTGTTTTTACGACAGTTTCATGTGGGGGTATTAGGTTATCTTCGTAGTAATGATTTACACCCATAAAATTTTGGACGACGTTGAGACAGGCTATTTCATCTGCGAGTAGATGCATTCGATCGACCACATCAACACTGGCAAATGGTGTAGCAATTATCAGCTTTTTAACTTTAATCGATTTGAGATAGAGCATTGCTGAATCGATCGATGTAGCATCGCCAAGTCCGTCGGCTACGAGAATAACCGTACGACCACGAAGTAAATCTGGTCGAATAACACCAAGCTTACCGAGAAGTCGATGCATCTTGCTCAATTTTTCGAGTTTCGACTGCTCGAATATTTGTCGATACTCCATATTAAACTCGTCTACCTGACCTGCCGAGTAGACTGAATTATAGCCGTAATTACCGGCTTGGTTTATATTGGCGACAGCTACTGATTCACCTGGGGCATTAATACTTTCACTCAACAACATAACAATAGGGCTATGAAGTGCAGTCGCTGATTGAGCTGCTATGACCGTGGCCCCATCGGAAAGTGCCACAAGGGTGCAGTTATCATGCTTATATTTGAGAAGCTTTTCGGAGAGTTGTTTGCCAGCTTCTACACGATTAATAAAGTACATGCGACAATTGTACCGTATCTGGTTATGGTTAAACTATTATTTCGTTTTCTTCAGGAGATAAAAACGCTCTCGATTACCCTTGGCACCGGCGACGTCAGAGTCTGCCTTGTCCATAATTACGAAGCCGGCGCGGACCCAAAATTCGAAATCCTTTAAGATTTCGCGTCGTACTTTTTCATTTTTTATCACACCGTTGTGCGAAACATTACTTGATCGTGCTTCAAATTGTGGTTTTACCATAGCAACTATAAGCGTTTGTTTGGAACATAGTTTTGCTACCGAAGGTAATATGTCGCGCAAACTCACAAACGATACGTCGGCCACAACGATATCTATACTTTCCTTAGTGCTAAATGTTCGAATATCAGTTTGTTCATGAAGTTCAATTCGCGGATCACCATGGAGTAATGGATGAAGCTGATCTTTACCGAGTTCTACAGCTATTACTTTTCGAGCTCCGTGTTTCAACGAATAATCGGTGAATCCACCGGTAGATGAACCGACATCAAGAACTACTGTGTCTCTAAAGTTCAGCTTTAGC
>CAZBRN010000047.1:0-502 GCA_964494545.1 uncultured Candidatus Saccharibacteria bacterium
TAATATCATTCGCACCAATTTCAATCGTGATTATATCTGCCTTGATTTCTTTAATCGCATCAAGCTGAGAATCTAGGACATCTTGAATCTTGGCACCTGTTTTACTTACGTTTACTACCCTCACTGATTTACCTGATTTTTGAGCTATTTCGTTTGCTATCAAACCAACATAGCCGTTTTGAGGCTTACTGGCTCCAAGTCCCTGAGCAGCACTATCGCCAAGTGCCACATAGGTAATCTCCCCCTGCACACTAGATCGCTGCTTCCAATACGTATCAAATCCTGCAATATTTCTATACAAGATAAGGAGACGAAATACCCAAAACAGCACTAAACCAATGGCAAAAATAGCAAAATATTTGAATATCAATTTTGTATGGTTCCTTTCAATACGTTTCATTACGGCAGATGAGATTTAAGAAGATATGCTAATACAAGCACACCAAGGAATCTCCGAAAATAATTTACGCCGGTGGTCATTTCGAGCCACGCCCAAGTAAAC
>CAZBRN010000047.1:512-6632 GCA_964494545.1 uncultured Candidatus Saccharibacteria bacterium
AAGGTCCATTTGGCCATTGCACAAGGGTAACAGTGCCTGAATCATCTTTTATGCACGAGTCTATAAAACTATTGGTTTTATTATGGGCCCGTGCATTAGATGATTTAGCCATTGAGAATCCTTAGAATGATCCTGATGGCATATTTTCATCAGACGATGCAACGGTAGTCTCATCGATTGGTGCGCTCGGGTCTGCTGGAACCGGTGATTCTGGCATGTCCATTGGCGCAGCTACAGGGGCTTCCATTGGATCTGCCATTGGTGCTGGCATCTCTGACGCTGGATCTGCTGGAACTTCTGGCATCGGGAGTGGATCCATGGCAGGCATAGCTCCATCTGTAGAAACAGGTTCCTGTACAGGCATTGCTGTAGGTGTGACAGGGTCTGCCGCTACCGGCATTGCTGTCGCATCATTAGTAGCACCGTCATTGACGGGACTCGGGTTGGTATTGTCATTATTTAATGGGTCCATATTTGTCCTCCTGTCACATATAGTACCTCTCGTTGCGCTTATGGCCAAAATTACTGCGTAAATGTTGTGTAAAACACCTATGATTGCTCTCTAAAGCTAGAGTATCACTGTATGATATATCCATGATTAGCAAACCGCTTGTATTCCTCGACATTGAGACCACTGGCGCATCCGCGCAAAACTCTCGAGTTATTGAAATTGGAGCAGTACGAGTGGAAAACGGTCACATAACTGATACATTCAATCAGCTCGTGTCGCCAGGAACATTCATCCCCTCATTCATAACTGGATTAACGGGGATAGACGACGCAATGCTTAAAGGTATGCCGACTTTTTCTGATGTTGCGGTGAGTCTAAAGGAATTTTTAACCGGAAGTATATTTGTAGCTCACAATGTTGGATTTGATTACAGTTTTATAAAAATGGAGTACCGACTGTTACGCGAAGTTTTTGACATGGATCACCTGTGTACGGTTCGATTGTCTCGTGCGCTGTACCCAGAGCAAAGAAGACACAATCTTGATACTCTCATTAAAACTCATGGCTTTAGCGTCGATAGTCGACACAGGGCACTCGATGACGCCAAAGTACTGTATGAATTCTATTTGAAGGCACTATCTGAGCACGGTGAGAAGACCCATATTGCAATGCAACGAATTCTCAAGAAATCTACCACTTAAATAAGCTGCAATCTTCCATCAAATTTGTGACGGGCAATCACCTCGTCATGCATATCAGCAAGATCCTTCGGTAGGATGGCATCTATTGCTCGCTGATGTCGACGCGATGCTTGTGATAGCTCACGATCTAGCTCAATCACGACAGGATCGACAAGAAGAGCCTGTTGATTTAAACCAAGCAGGTTTATGCTATCAAGTGTTCGCACGCGCGAAAGTGCAACATACCCCATGCCAAGCACAAATGATTTACTGAGATCAATTTGCGCAGCGTCGAGTGTCATTCCCTGACTCTTATGTATCGTTATTGCCCACGCCAAGCGGAGTGGTAGCTGGTTAATCTCAGCAACTACATCTGTCCCCTCTTCCACTCGCCAACTACCCATTGCGGCAGTGATCATTTTTCCTTCTAATGTCTGGACTACTGGTAAGCCGTCACTATTGAACGAGATAATTTTGCCGAGCGTCCCATTCACATACCCCTTGGTGTAGTTATTTTGAACAAACATAACCACTGCACCTTTTTTAAGTTTCAACTCTTCAGGCGCGAGACAACTTTTTCGAAGAGTAGACCCAACATGTCGATCACCCTTACTGGTCATTTTGAATAGCTTCTCTTTCCCTGAAAGCTTTGCGAGTTCTTTGTCGTTTATGGCATCTACGTCAATATTGTGGGTATACAGTTTTGTCGGGACGATATCGTTGCCAAGATCAGCATCTGTTTGAGCCATGAGAAGCTCCAGGGACATTTCAGATACTTCGCCGGTCCGCATTTCATTCAACAAATTACTGAGATTATCATCATCATGACGGTATTGATCAGTCAGATAACAGACATGGATATCCATACTTGCCCATGCTTCGGAATTCGTAATATACCGAGCTGGGCCACCGCGCGTAATCGGCGGAAGTTGGAACAGATCGCCGCATAGTACAACTTGTATTCCGCCAAAAGGCTCGTCTTTGCCATGCATTTTACGGAGGATTTTATCGACCATATCTAGCCGATAGTCGTGAAGCATAGAAACTTCGTCGATTATGAGCACTTTTGCTTCGGTGATCGCAAGCCGATACTCTTTGCGTCCAAAGAGATTATTAAGGTCACCGGTAGTCATTTCATCTTTGATACCCATATGTGCCCATGAATGGATTGTTTTGCCGTTCATGTGCGTGGCCGCAATCCCCGTCGAGGCAGTAATAGCAACCGGTATGGCATTTTTCTTGAGATAGGCGATATATTCATTGAGCACGTACGTTTTACCGCTACCAGCTGCGCCTGTCAGAAAGACATTCTTACCGAGCTTAAGGATATTGAGGGCGTGTTGTTGTGTCATTGCCTGTCTAGTTTAGCGTACATTGACGACAAAATTTGGAATATTTATAGGTAATATTTACACCCACTTGGATCTTGCTTATGTCCGCTTTTGATCATCGTTTTCTGCTATACTTTTACCATTATGTACACATACAATCCAGATGCTCTTAAGAACATTTTCATAAACGTAGCGCTGGCTATTTTTGCCTACATGACAACCTGGTTTATCGTGGCTGTAGTTCGAAAACGAAATGATATCGCTGACATCGCCTGGGGTCTCGGATTTGTGTTGTCTGCTGTTGTAGCTCTACTACTCAATCAAACTAAAATGGTATCAAGCTTTATTGTCGTAGGACTTACTGCTGCATGGGGGCTTCGACTTGCAATTCATATTGGCACGAGGAATCATGGAAAAACAGAAGATTTCCGCTATGCACAGTGGCGTAAAGACTGGGGCAAGTTCTTTTTGCTCAGAAGTTATGCACAAGTATTCTTACTGCAAGGTCTGCTTATGCTGGCCGTAGTAGCACCGGTTATTATTACTGCCGGAATTCCAAACAAGATTGATATTATTGCTTGGACTATAGCTGGCGTTATTTTGTGGTTGTTTGGCTTTTACTTCGAAGCAGTTGGAGATTATCAGCTCCGCAAATTTATTACGAACCCCGCCAACAAAGACAAAGTTATGGATAAGGGCCTCTGGCAATATACGCGCCATCCAAACTATTTTGGAGAAGTTATTCAGTGGTGGGGTGTATGGATCGTGTTACTTTCTACAAATCTACCCGGTAACTACAAATTAATTGGCTTAATCGGACCGGCCACTATTACCACGCTCATACTTTTCGTCTCCGGAATACCCCTTCTCGAGAAGAAGTATGCTGATAATCCGAAATATCAGACATATGCCAAACGGACGAACAAGTTCTTTCCATGGGAACCCCGTAAATAGCTGGAATAATCTGTCGGAAGCATTATGAGAACAGTACATTTTGTGTTAAAATAGCATTAATAGTATGATCGGCAACCGCTGAAAATGCGGTTATTTTATTGAAAAGGAAACATCATGGACCCAAAGAAAATTCGAAATGTTGCAATCATTGCTCACGTTGACCACGGCAAAACTACTCTCGTGGATGGCCTTTTAAAACAATCTAATACATTCCGAGACAACCAGGCTGAAATGAGCCAAGATCTCATTATGGATAGTGGTGACCAAGAGCGTGAGCGTGGTATTACGATTACTGCTAAGATTACTGCCGTCCAGCACGATGATTTCCACATCAATATTATTGATACACCAGGGCACGCTGACTTTGGTGGTGAAGTAGAACGAACGCTCAACATGGCTGATGGTTGCTTGCTCATCGTTGATGCCCAAGAAGGCCCAATGCCTCAGACTAAGTTCGTCCTTACCAAGGCGCTTGCCCTCAATCTCAAGCCAATTGTTGTTATCAACAAAATCGATAAGCCAGGTAGTCGTATTTCGGAAGTGGAAGACGAGTTAGCAGACCTCTTCTTGGAACTTGCAGTTCACGAAGACCAACTTCACTACCCTGTCTACTACGCAATTGGCCGTGCTGGAAAAGCATGGACTTCTATGCCTGACGATCCAGAAGCAGACGGTGACCTATCCGTATTGTTCGAAGGTATCATCAACGACGTACCAGCCCCTTCTGTCGAGCCGGATATGCCATTTCAAATGCTTGTCACTGCCCTCAGCTGGGACAGCTTCCAGGGTAAATATGCTGTTGGACGAATCACCCGCGGTAGTATTACTACCGGAAATCCTGTAGTTGTTTGTAAAAAAGATGGTACTTTCGCCAAAGCTAAAGTAGATCGCATTTATAACCACCAAGGTCTTGCGAAGATCGAAACTCCTAACGCAATCGCTGGTGATATCGTAAGCGTCACCGGAATGGGTGATGTCCAGATTGGTGAAACAATCGCCGACCCTGATAAACCAGAAGCATTGCCAATCCTTGAGGTCGAAGCACCAACACTCAAAATCTACCTAGGCCCAAACACTTCTCCTTTCAAAGGCAAAGAAGCAGATTTCAGTACCAGTCGCCAAATTGCAGATCGTCTCAAAAAAGAGCTTGAAACAAATATTGGTTTGCTCGTAGAGCAGGATGGAATCGGATTCCTCGTATCAGGCCGTGGTGAACTTCACCTAAGTGTCCTAATCGAAACAATGCGTCGTGAAGGTTTTGAGTTTGAAGTTGGCCGTCCGCAAGTAGTTACTCGAGAAGAAAACGGCAAAACCATGGAACCTTTAGAGGAAGTAATCATTGAAGTTGGCGCAGAACAGGTTGGATCTGTCCAAGCTGAGCTCGGTCAACGACGGGCTATCCTTAAAGATCAGTTCACCACTAATAAAGGCGTGACCAAGCTTATCTACGAAATGCCTACTCGAACCCTTCTCGGCCTTCGCAACACACTCATGACCGCTACAAAAGGTACTGCTATCATGAACAGCCTCATTGTTGGCTACCAAGAACTTGGTGCTGCACTCAGTCAGCAACGTCCTGGTGTTCTTATTGCTTTCCAAACCGGTAACACGACTGCCTATGCCCTACAGACCGTTGAAGAACGTGGTGTTTGTTTCGTTGGACCAGCTACACAAGTGTACGCCGGACAGATTATTGGGCTCAACACCCGAAGCGACGATATGGAAATTAACGTAGCTAAAGAAAAGCACCTCACCAACATGCGAAGCAGCAGCAGTGATGGTGTCGTCCAGCTTACTCCTCCGATCATCTTCAGCTTAGAGCAGTGTCTAGACTTCCTAGAAAACGATGAGCTTCTCGAAGTTACCCCGCAGAACCTCCGACTCCGCAAGCGCGAACTCGATCCAGGTAAGCGCAAGCGCGCCAAATCCAACGCCTAAAATCGTTAGCATTATGTGCTAGACAACAAGGGTGATTCGTGTTATTATGAGAGTCTACTTGTGATACTTCAGAATATCGAGTTGCTAAATGATAGCAAAAGTTTATATTTCTCGCTGTTCCGACTCTCGCAGTTAGAGAATATAAAATTACGTATAACGTATTCACTTGTGCATAGTGCAAGGAAGAAGCGAAGCGTGGAATGAGATGTACTGCAAATGTACATTGAGTGACACCTGGAGCATCTGACGAAGCAATATGCCAAGAGTGAAAAACATGTTTTTCACGGTGAATGGGTTATCAAAAAGAAAGGTACATTCTTGTACAACAACACATACTCTAGTTATGGCCGTAATAGTGGCGGTCGCTCATCTTATAAAAGTAGACCTGCAAAGCGCGGCGGTAATCGCCGTGGTGCTTACATCGACCCATCTAAATTCGTCAACAAGCCAAAGCCTCGTGCCGAGCAGCCTGTCTACGTAGCGAAGCATACATTTGCTGATTTCCCTCTCCATGACGGACTCAAGCGAAACATTGAAAACGCTGGCTATGTAACCCCTACTGCTATTCAAGACCAAGCTATCAAGCACGTTCTTGAAGGTAAGGATGTTATCGGCCTTGCAAACACTGGTACAGGTAAGACAGCTGCCTTCGTATTGCCAACAATCCAACGTTTGCTTGATGCACCAAAAGGTACAACAGCACTTATCGTAGCTCCAACTCGTGAGCTCGCACAGCAAATCGACGATGAATTCCGAATCTTTTCTA
>CAZBRN010000048.1:0-6533 GCA_964494545.1 uncultured Candidatus Saccharibacteria bacterium
TGCGGTAGTCAAGTATACTAATAGAAACATAAAGGAACAAAATGTCTGATACATTCCAGCTCGCTGTAGATACGCATACACTAATTCGAATTCTACTTTTAGGATTTTCAGGCTTTTGTCTGAGCATGCTCATAACTCCGATATACACCACGCTCGCATATAAATATACCTGGTGGAAAAAACCAAGGACTACTACTGTCACCGGTGAAGTTGCAACTGTTTTTAAGAAACTTCACGCCGAAAAACATCAACGGCATATTCCCACAATGGCTGGAATTATTTTTGTTGTCTCGGTCGCAATAATCACTTTAGTGGCAAATCTAAGCCGGGCAGAAACGTGGCTTCCACTCGCTGCATTTGTTGGAGCAGGATTCGTTGGACTCGTTGATGACTTTATAAATATTAGTGGAGGTGGCGGTGGTAAGGCAGGGCTGCCAAGTAAGATTAAGCTGCTTTTAATTTTGCTGATTGCACTTATCGGCGGGCTATTCTTCTACTATAAACTGGATGTGAGTAGTGTCTTCATACCTGTTATTGGATCAATTCAACTCGGGTGGGCAATAATCCCGTTATTTATGTTTGTCGTTGTTGCTACCGCTAATGCAGTAAATATCACTGATGGCCTCGATGGGCTTGCTGGTGGGCTCGTGACGAGTGCGTACGGCGTGTATACGATTATCGCATTCATGGAAGGCCGTTATGGTGTGGCAGCGTTTTGTCTGACAGTTGTAGGAAGTTTGCTATCTTACACATGGTTTAATATTTTTCCTGCTCGATTTTTCATGGGAGACGTTGGTTCGTTCTCTCTCGGTACAGCACTTGGCGTCGTAGCCATGCTTACCGATACAGTGGCTTTATTGCCAATCATTGGAATTGTATTTGTGGCAGAGGCGGGGTCTGTTATCTTGCAAATTACATCTAAAAAACTACGAAATGGTAAAAAAATATTTAAGATTTCACCTATTCATCATCATTTCGAAGCGAGTGGATGGCCTGAAGCTAAAGTCACCATGCGCTTCTGGGTTATAGGTCAGGTGGCAGCAGTCGCAGGACTCATGCTCTTTATCATAGGTAAATATCTATAATGCGAACAGGCCGGCGGCGGGTGGCTGCGGTTGAAAAGGGCAATAGAAAACACAAGCCAGACTACGTATTATTGCTCCTTTGTATACTCCTTCTTTCGATCGGTTTGATCGTGGTCTATGCTATTAGTCCTGGGTTGAGTAAGCAGAGAAATGTTTCAGAGAATTATTTTGTCGGTAAACAGCTGACTGCAATCGCACTTGGAATTATAGCTTTCAGTATCACTTCACAAATACCAACCAATACCTGGCGTAAATTAGAAAAACCATTACTTTATGTTGCTGGTGCAGCTTCGGTCGCCGTGCGATTATTCGGCGAGAGGGTAAATGGTGCGTATCGGTGGATACAGGTTGGAGGCTTATCGTTCCAAGCGGCTGAGCTCATAAAATTTGCACTCTTAGTTTGGCTTGCCGGATTTCTAACGAATCGCCTCAAAGAAGGAAAGATTGCTGATTTCGATCGCACATTCAAACCATTACTTATTGCTCTGGCTGTTGTAGGTCTTGTTGTAGCTAAGGTCCAAAGCGATCTTGGATCTACCGGTGTGATGGTGGCTATTATGGCTAGTATGATCTATGTTGCAGGACTTCCGCTCAAGCGAATAGCCATGATAGGTGGCGTAATCGCTATTGGGACTACACTGCTCATAAGCTCTACGAGCTATAGACGAGATCGATTCGCGACATTTATGAATCCAAGTAGGGATTGCCAGACTACGGGCTACCAGGCCTGCCAGGCGCTTATTGCTGTTGGGTCAGGAGGTATTGCTGGGCTAGGGTTAGGCAAGGGAGTGCAAGCATATGGATATCTTCCAGAAGCAGCTAACGACTCAATTTTTGCAATCTTTGCTGAGAAATTCGGCTTTATTGGAGTAAGTATACTGCTTGGACTATTCCTGGCTTTCTTTACTCGATTAAAGAACATCATTGAGCGTGCACCTGATACGTACAGTAGGCTGTTAGTCGTAGGAGTGCTTGCGTGGCTCAGCACTCAAACTCTTATAAATATAGGCGCCATGATTGGCCTCTTGCCGTTAAAAGGTATTACATTGCCGTTTATAAGTTATGGCGGAACAAGTCTGGTATTTATTACGGCTGCTATTGGCGTCGTGTTCCAAATTTCGAGGTATACTAGCTATAGCGTTTCTAATATTCAAGTTGAAGAGGGAATAAACCGTGAAAATATTACTGACGGGCGGCGGTTCAGGGGGGCATATCGCCCCGGTTCTCGCAGTAGCTCATGAGCTAAAGAAACAAGATCCATCAATTCATTTGATCTATGCCATTGGCAAGGGTGATAAGCTTTTGCATTTGCCTCAATCTGATAAAACCATAGAAGAGGTATTTTCAATACGTGCTGGGAAATTTAGACGATATCACGGAGAAGGATTTCGCCAAATCTTAGACATTCCGACGCTCCTTAAAAATATTCGAGATTTTTTCTTTGTGGGTATGGGCTGTATACAATCACTCGCATTACTCCGACGTGAGAAACCTGACGTAATATTTATAAAAGGAGGATTTGTGGCTGTCCCCATAGGCTTGGTTGCCGCAATGCTTCGAATACCCTACATAACCCACGATTCTGATGCTGTGCCTGGACTTGCAAATAGAATAATCTCACGATGGGCAAGAGTTCATGCTGTAGCTATGCCAAAAGAAAATTATGCGTATAATCCAGAAAAAACTATTCAAGTTGGCGTACCGTTCAATCATAAATATGCCCTCGTAACTCCCAAAACTATGCTTACATACAAAAAAGAAATTCACTTGAAGCCGTCTGATCAAGTACTGCTAGTTACCGGAGGAGGGCTGGGCGCTAACCGGATCAATGAAGCAACAGTGCAGATCGCAAAAACTCTCCTCAGCCTCCATCCATCGTTACGCATTATTCATATTACGGGCCCTGGGCACTCTGAGCGCATAGCAGAAAAATATAAAAACACTGTGAATGAAAAAGACGTCACAAGGATAATAATCCGCGATTTCCTTCGGGATATGGAATTATATAGTGGTGCTGCAGATGTAATTATTGCTCGGGCAGGGGCGAGTAGTTTGGCTGAATTTGCCGCTCAAGGTAAGGCATGTATTATCATTCCAAATCCTCAACTTACTGGAGGACATCAGCTTAAAAATGCTCATATTTTAGCAGAGCAGGGGGCGATTATCGAATTGGCCGATACGGTTGTTGAGAAAAATCCCGAAGTTTTACTTAAGGAAGTTGATCAATTACTAGAATCTACTACCAAGCGTGCTAAGCTTTCAGAAAATTTACACAAATTTGCTGATTTTGATGCTTCTGAAAAACTAGCGCAACTATTAATTGACAATGTAAATTCCAGGAAAAAGTAATGTTCTTTTCAAAAAAAACAAAAACAAATAATTCACCACGAAGTAGGAGTCTTCCGAGGAATCCTGAAGTTCGGCAAAACTTTGTAACATACCATGCCAATAGGCAACCACAGACTTCCTCGAGCGAGTCGTCTAGGCGTAAGATGGAGCCTGTCGAACGTACAGGTCGATCGCGAATTGAACTCCAGCATGTACCGGTGATCCTACTATGCGCGGTACTTATCGTAAGCGCTTTGTACTCTACTATATTAGAGCCAGAAGTAGGCATGAGGCCAAGTAACTCCAAAGCGCTTTTACGTGATCAGGAAGTCTATAAGCGCACCGCAAGTACTATACTGAAGTCATCAATAGGCAGCCGGAATAAGATTACTATCAATAATGCTGATTTTGAGCAGCAAATGAAAAGTTCTTTCCCCGAGCTTCAGGATATTACCCTCACTGTCCCGCTTATCGGTAAAAGGCCAATACTCGGGCTTACCGCCGAGCAGCCGGCATTCTTCTTCTCAAGTAGTAAAGGTATATTTCTCATTGGAGAGTCTGGTAGAGTCTTAGCTAATACATCAGCAATACCTGGCGCCTCTAAGTTCGATATACCGACAATTAAAGATTCATCAAATTTAGAATTCAAAGTAGGGAAGGGAGTGATCCCCTCTCAGGACGTTACATTTATTACAACAATATCAAAACAGTTATCGAGTAAAAATCTAACTATAAATTCTATAACCTTGCCTGCCAGGGCAGAGGCATTGGACGTCGTGCTTAACGGCAGCACGTATACTATTAAATTCAACTTACTAACCGACCCACGTATCGCAGTAGGGCAGTACTTGGCTGTACGAGCTAAACTTGAACGTGAGAATATTCCTATTGCTGAATATATTGATGTTCGTGTTGAAGAGAAAGTCTTCTACAAGTAGCGTTACTATCCGAGAAACCCCCCGTCGCCCCTCCCCGTATGTTCGTAAAATGTTCACATATTCAGTATTTGTAAATCTTACAAAAACATATATTACAAATCCGGAAGGGCAAAATGTCAAATATTGCTAAATTAGGGTAGAAGCGGGGAAAATAGAAAAAACATATAGAACGAAACAAAAGACCAAAAAAGCAAATGGACTGTGGAAAACTTGTTTGTGGATGCATTGAGGGCTGTGGAAATAACCCATGACATATACCGCGAGTGGTATAGGAGTTGGTAATATCTATAAATATTTTTCATAGAACTATGTAATGTAGGTCACCACACGTATTATTCATTCATAGTGCCCTACAGAAGAGGTATACGAAGACCTCTTTGATACCTAAAAGCATGTCGCAAAATATACATTGTGCGACGTCTGGTCACTATGTCTTTTGCACGCTCTTTGCAGATGATTATTCTTTCATTCTGGTCTGCCCGACCATATTAAAATTGTGTTTTGTTCTGCCCTACGGCTATTGTGCGATTTCAACTTTAATATCAAATATCCTCTATTATCACACTAATTCCCTTGTTCGTATTTTGTACGATAAAACGAACAGCATTATGTTGTTCGTAAAATGTTCTTTTATTCTCTAGATATTTGTATGAATCGCAGACTTAAGCAGCGTTTAGTAGCGGATCTGGATCAACGTAGTACTACTCAGGCAGGTCGATAGGATTAGATACGAGTCTTCAACCCATAACCTGCTCCATAGCGTGATCGCTATATGGAGTACTAACTCTGTCGCCTATATCTGCTATTAGATCCTCAATAGTCTGAGAATTGTGTATACGATTAATTGTGTCTCGCCTCATAATACATCGTTAGAGTTGTGTATTGGCAGTGGCATCCCATCGACAATTATGTGTAGTAGTTCTGCCATGGTATTTATCTGATAATGACCACTAGGTGGTTAGTCGGAGAGGGCGTAGGTGGCTTTGGCGACGCGCTTGAACTGTGCTTTGCCCTGTAGATTGAGAAGGATAGTAGTTTCTTTTACCTGACGGCTTTTAAGGACGCGCTTGACGATTTCATCGCGGTGGAGTGGTTCTTTTGCCTCTTTGAGGACTTCGCTGATGATATCGGCTACAGTGCCTTTAGCGTATCCCCATTCTTTGAGAGCGTAGATCCCCCGCCCTATCAATACGAAACGACCATCTTTGATAAGTTCGTTGTGAATAGCCTGAGTGGTAACATCTTTGCGTTTGAATTCTGAGCCCTTAATAGCTTTTGAAATTTCATTGAAGTGAAGTGGTTTGCCTTGAACATGGAGAATGACATAGATTTTGTCGCGAATATTCTTCGGGTTGACCATTGGCCATTTTACGAGGCCCCAAACACCATTTAGTGTAGCGAGGTGCTTGCTGGTGCTGGCAAGTGCTGCAACATGGGTAACGTCTTTGTCGTTGATGGCTTCTGCAATGACAGCTATCTTAGCAGGAGCACCGAGCTTCTTGATCGCATCGATAATCTGTGCAACACGATCGCGGAGTGCTTTGTCGTCATGAGCTGATTTGATAGCCACAGAGTGGTAAAAATGATCATTATCGTCGATAACGATGAGTCGAGGGCATAGTTGAGCGATAAATGAGATACGAGACTGTGCGATTCGATCATTGGTGTCAACAAAGCTAGCGGTAAGTTGATTGATACGTATAACACCCCCTGTTTCATTGAGCTTAGCAATCAATTGTTTTTCGATTTCAGCAACATGAGGAAGATCTTTGTCGGCTGAAGTTTTTAGACGTACGACGACTGATTTTTCGAGCTGTCGTACACGCTCACGAGTTATTCCAAGGAGTTCCCCGATTTGTTCCAATGTTTCCTTGCGATCGTAGAGACCAAAGCGACGCGAGACAATTTCACGCTCACGCTCTCGGTCGACGGTTTCGAGTATTTCTTTAACCATTGTTTCGATGGTAACTGGGGTGGTTTCGGGCGTATCTGACATTTCTGTCTCCTCGTCTTTTAAATATGCGGCGACTTATTCTTATATGATTATAAAACCAATAAACAAATAAGTCAAACATATAGTTTTATGAGTTTATTGTATCAGCTTATGGCGAAATTGGCACAAAAAGTATATGTCAATATTACTTCAATACTAACGTGACCAAGATACAAATATGTGGATAAG
>CAZBRN010000049.1:0-6411 GCA_964494545.1 uncultured Candidatus Saccharibacteria bacterium
TGGGTACCGGAAACTTGGCATCCTTGGCGCGCTTGGCACGGTTGCCCGAAATCCTCAGACCGCGCAGATCCGAGAACCAACGCGGACCTTGAACGTTTCGACCTTCACGCGCCCGCCGCTTCGGTCGGGCCGGGGTGCGCGAGATACCGTCGGATGTAGACCCGGGCCAAGTCGCGGAGCCACGTCCCCACGTCCGGGCGGTTTTGATGCTCGGCCATGGCCTCGAACGCGGCCTGTTCGTCGGGATTGGACACCGTGACCGAGTAGCACTTCGGCCCGGCCGGGATGCTTGGCGGTTCCTTTCGCGGGCGCCCCATGGCCTTAGACCTCCGCCATGCTGAGAACGCCGCGCGGGCTCGCGGTGATCGTCACGACTTCCCACAGGTCCCGCTCGGTCGGGTTCTCGATCGGGTCCGCCATGCGCCAGACGGCGAACCAACGGCCGAGCGAATACTCGATCCGGAGCCCCGCTTCCTCCGCCGTACGGTCTTCGGCGAAGTCTCCCCCGGCGCTTGCTTCGGCGATCGTTGCCAGGTCCGGGGAGAAGTGCTCGGCCGAGATTTGGTCGTACAGAGCGCGGCGTGTCGCTTCGGAGTAGCGCGACAGGTCCAACGGAATGGCAGGGGCGGGCGGTATGGGCGGGATACACTTCTCGCGGTCGTGCATAGGGGTCTCTCCTGTGCTCGGCTAGGCGTCGGGGTTGGGCTGTATTCCCTTCCTCGGCGCCGCTTTCGTTTCTGGGGGGCGGAGACGATCTCCGCCGCTCACCCGGGCCTTCGGGGCGAGTTGGACAGCGGAGAAACCGAGGGGGACCGCGCGGGGAGGCGGTAGTAAAACGCAACGCCTTGCTCTGCGGCACCTGAAAGGCACCTGGCGAGAAAACAAGGGGGAGAGAATTTAGTCTAAGTGACTGAAAACACAAGGTGCCGGAGGCGGGGGTCGAACCCGCATGACCTTGCGGCCGAAGGATTTTAAGTCGCGTCACTGGAACAACCTAGCACAAGTGGGGAAAAACAGGCGCAGAAAAACCCAAGGGGGATATGGGTTTTCTTGCGCCGGTCTCTTCTCGCCTGCTCTCGTTTGTACCGAATCAGAGGCACTCGAAGGGCACCTGCGGCACCTGGGAGGCACCGGGAGGAATCGAAGGGAAGCAGAGCCCGGGGAGAGTGTCCCGAGATCGGGGAATCGCTCTCGACCTTGGCCCAAGGGTGCCAAGAATGCCAAGGGTGCCAAGTTCTCCAAGGCGCTGCGGCTGGCATCCTTGGTTCCCTATCAGTTGCCCGAAAGAGCCCGGGGAGAGGTGAAAAGGCGTCTGGGTGCCGGGGGCGGCTCACTGTGGCCGGACGGTTCGGGCCATTGGTGGAAACGGGGACGACGGCGCTCCGAAAGCCTCCTGGCGCTGCGATCGGCCCGCCTCTGATTCGGAACGAAGCAGGGGCGTTATCTCGCTCGCCGAGCTTGCGAGGCGAGCGAACAGAGCCAGATTCCCAGAGGTCAAGAGGCCCGCACGGCCGTCAATCATCGCCGCCAGAGGCCGGAGGCTCTGGATTCGGCAAGCTCAATTCCCAGTGGCCGGAGCCGATCTTCTTGGGCTTCATGCCGGCCGCCCTTTTCGCCCGAGAGAGGGTTCTCGGGGCAATTCCTTCCGCCTTGGCCTCTGCCAGGATTACCGTCGATTCCAAAGGGCCATCGGCAAGTCGTTCGTGGAGAAACTCAACGGCGCGGGCAAGTTCAGACTTGTCCTCGGCATCGGGGGCGGTAGGTTCGGCGAGTAGCTCCCCGGCCGAGATGTCACACCTTCCCGGAATCCAGACGAATCCGTCCTCCGGATCGAGGCGATATTCAAGGGTCGGGCCTTGCGGTGAGAGGTTGAATTTCGTATGCACGAGGGCGAATCTAGGCTCCGGATCTCGATTCTTGCCCATGAGAAATCCAGAGCGAGCCCGAGACCACCAAGCCACCGAACCGGTGCCGCGGTTGGCGGGGTTCACTCCCTCCGCCTTGTTGAGATGACGAGCGGCGACCAAGGCGCAGCCGTGCCGGCTCGCCACCTGACAGAGAGGGCGGAGGAAACTGCGCACCTCGCTATCCTTGTAGCTGTCCGTCCTCCCGATGAACGTCAAGATCGGATCGAGGAACACGAATCGAGCCTCCGCCTTCTCGATCTCCGCTTCCAGGTGCTCGATACCGGCATCCGTGCCGAGGTTGAACAATGGGCCATCGGCGTCACAGTCGATGGTTCGCACCATGTTCACGTCGGCACCCTGCTGGACAAGCCGGGGAACGATAGTTCGGGGACTGTCGTCTTCCGAGACGATCAGGAGAGACTTTACAGGCTGGAAATCAGGGCACCCGGGGAGACCCGTACCTAGCGAAAGGGCACTCGCTAGCCAACAGGCGAAGTAGGTCTTTCCGACGTTGGGCGGCCCTTCGAGAATCGAATAGGTGCCGAGTGGGATGTACGGATTCCAGAGCCATTCGACCGGCTCGATTTTGATCTCTGCGGCAGACCGCGAGATAATCTCGGGCGCGTCTTCCTCTTTGGAGACGTAGCGATTGTGGGGGCCGGGGCTCGCATCCTCGGCCTTTTCTCTGCCTACTTTGTCGAGTATCCCGCGAAGCTCATCAGCCGCTAGAGGTTCGGGATTCCGCTCGTTCCACTGAGATAGGTAGCGCAGTGCAAGCGGAGTAGGCGCCTTGAATTCCCCTAAGAGCGCGCGAGCGTGTCGAAAGGCGGCCCGGCGTTCCTTTCCCTTTCTGGCAGGTGCCCACCGCGCAACGTGGGGCTCAAGGCGTGAAAGCAGCTTCGCCTCATCGCGCATTGCGGCGGTCATCGTGCGCGCCCCCGACGAAACCCCTCGGTGCTCCGAGGTGCGTTGCGGTCGCGGATGATCTCGAAGAACTTCTGAGGGTCGATCAGGACGCGGCGACCAACCCGTAGGAAGGCGGGGCCGAAGCCGTTGGGGCGGATCTCCGCACGGCGCGCCCCCACGATGCGATGGCGGGGCTGGGAATCGAAGATTAGGGCACGTAGCGCACCCTCCGAAAACGCTGGGAAGCGCTCGGAGAACTGGCGAACGGTGAGGAACTCGGAGGACGGGGCGGGATTCTCTTTCACTGGCGCTTCTCCTTTCGCGGAGGCCGAAGGGCTCCCCGAGAGTTGTTTTCGAGCCGTCCTATGAACGCCGGACAGTTCTAGGGAGCGCCAGGTTCCCTCAGCTTGGGAGGGGGCTACAACTGAAGGCACATGCTTTCAGTTATTCCGAGCGATGGGGCCTACTTGCCTAGGTGCTTTCGGCCGGGGTGGTCTGGCTGGTAGGAGGCAAGAGCGGTCAGGACAGATTCCGGAAGGGGTGGGTACCGAAGGTCAATCTCTGGAAGCTCCAAGGCGGGCGGGACTCGCCACAGTTCCTTTGAAGCGACCAAACGATGCTTCTCGACAGCCCGCCGGATGGATTCGGCGTAGGTGAGATACTCCTGAAAGTGCTTGGAGACAAAGGCAAAAACGTCGAACGCCGCAATGTCCTTTGCAGTGGCAGTTGGTACGCCGTGGGCGCTCGCCAAGGCACTAACTGCAAGATCGAGATGAGCCACCGAGCGAAAGGTCTTCCACGCCTGCTGAAATGTCCGATCCGTTGGAGGGCCGGCTATCAGCTCGTCTATGACGTAGAAGAATCTTTTGGCATGCCTCTTCACCTTCGAATGGTGGTGCGCCGCGCTGAGCATGAGCGAGAGAACGGTGGTCGCCACCCAAGAACTCTTCGCCGCCCGCTGAACATTGCCCGCTAATACTTTCGGGGTAGGCGCAGTGCGGAGAACAGGGACCAGGAAGCCGAGCGATGACAGATCCTTGTTTTCTGGACTCTCTATGAGCCCAACGAGAACGCTCGCGGCGAACTCTTCGCGGGCTGCTTTTTCGTCGGGGTACGTCATGACTGCAAGGGTGAGCACCGGTGCGATTGGTACTAACTTCCCGTCGCTTCCTAGAATCGGCAGGTTTGGCATACACCCTCGCAGGTGCTCCGCAAGAGGAAGGGGCGCGGCGGGCCGGTGCGGGAACCGGCTCTTCGGGGATCAGCCTAGCCGCGCGGACAAAAAATCATACTCCCATCGACCGGTTCAACAGTCTTGGTTCTCCTGATCTAGATAAACAATAGCACTGCGATCAAAATGATTAGTGCGAAGACTAGGCCAATTCCCAGGAGGATCGCACCAGACCTAACCGGGGTAATTCCTTCATACTTCATGGCTTCTTGCCATTCCTGCTCATATTCGCAATATTTTTCTAATACATATTTGTGATCTAGTCCGAGCATTACGATAGACATACAGCAAGAGTGTGCCACTTTATTCCGATTGGACTTGTCTCCGAGCATGCTATGCCAAGAAGAAATAAACGACCATGAAAACATACAGAGGTGAACGAGAGAAATCTCATCAAAGGTAAACGGTGCGAAGTCATTGTCCTTAACCCTGCGCTGGCCTTCACGAAATGCATCGCGGTATTTCACGTATGCCGCAATTGTACCAGGAGGATGATGGTAAATTGCCGTCTCTGATCGTTCAAGCTGTACGGCTACGATCGCCATTAGTTGATCTTTTTCCATGACTTAGAGACCTAATAACTAGTTTGGAGCCGACGTTGGAGGTGTCTAGAGGGAGCCATCATCCGGCACCCGCGCTCGCCAGTTTAGCCCCTATTGGCCCCAAAAATCCTCCCCGAGTTGGAGAGAGGTCTCATGCTTTCCGGAGGCGGCGACGATTCCGAACGGGGGGGCGGGGGCACCTCGCGGAGTCGGGGGTGGGCCTTAGCCTTACCTATCCCCCGGGCCGACCGTGGCGGTATGAGACGTGGGCGCCCCGTCTCCACTCGGTTCGATACTCGGGGTGCGGAGCATTTTTTACCCGGTCATGCTTCCGAACGCCCCTCCGGATTCCGAACGGGGGAGGGGGGTCGAGAGGATCGCGGGGGCGCGGAAATCCCAGGCGGTGGAACAGGCGGGAGAGGAGCGTGCGCGGCGCCACCCCTTCCCTTACCCGCTAATGAATAGGTGAGGGGGTCCCCAGTCAAAACCCTCTTTCCGCCCATCCATTTGCGCGGAAGTGCCCTTGAGTTCTCGATCTTTTTTCCGGTGCGCCCGGTCACAAACAGGTCAGTCTCAGTTAACCGCAGAGTGAACCGCGGGCGCACCCGATCCGCCCCCGGCTTCCTTCCCTCCGATGGGGCCGGCGATCGTCTCAGGATCGATCGAGCCGAACGTAGCGAGCGCCGCTAGCTCGACCACCTGACGCGCGCGGGTAGAGCCCAAGTGCGCATAGCGGGCGACCATGGCAAGGGTCTTGTGCCCGAGCAGCTCGCGCAGCTCCCCGAGCGTTCCTCCCGCCTCTAAGAACGCGCTCGCGGCAAGGTGGCGGAGATCATGGAACCGGAGCCCGGCGAGCCCCGCACGTTTGCAGGCCGACAGCCACGCTCTCCGCGGGAAATCTGGAAAACGATCCGGCGAGTCCCCGGGGATTGCGAACAGGAACACCGTACCGGGCGGCGGAGCTTCGAGCCGGGCGCGAACGATCTCCAACGCGGGGCCGGCCAAATGCAGCCGGCGGCGATCGTGATTCTTCGTGTGCTCGGCGATGGCCACGCCCCGCGCGAGATCGAGATCGATGCGGCGGAGCCCGAGTAGCTCGCCCTGGCGCGCACCGGTTGCAAGCGCGAGGGTGACTAGATCGGCGAGCCTTGAATCGATCGCCCGGCAGGCGGAGAGCAACCGCGCCCGTTCCTCGCTCGATACGTTGGGAAGCCGTCCCCGTGGCTCCCGTGGTCGGCGGACCTTGCGGCAGGGGTTCGCCGAGATCAAACCCGCGTCGCGCTCGCAGTAGGAGAAGAACCGCGACAGGCTCGCCAGGAACCGAACGCGAGTCGCGGGGCCAAGGGGCTTTCCACTTGGGGAGTTACCCTCGGCGAGCGCGCCGACCGCCGCCGAGATCTCCCGGGGAGTCACCTTTTCCAGGTCGAGCCCCTTGAAACGATCCTGCCACCATTCGAGCTTACGGATATCGAGCGGACTGCGGGGAACCGCGGCACGGTAGGCGGCAATCGCATGCTCGAAGCGCACGGGACCGCCGGCCGGAAGCTTCCCGAGCTTGCGGACCTCGGTCTCGACCTCCGCCGCCCATGCCTTCGCCTCCGCGAGGGTCGAGAACTGCCGCGCCCGGTCTCGGCCGGCAACGCGACACCGCGCGAGCCATGCGACGGTGCCGCCTTTGAGGGTCTTCTTTCGATATTGGGCCATGACTCGGAAATCCTTTCCGTTCTAGATTGCGCCGATCGGGGGAACGGGGCAACCGTGCCAACGCCTTGGGTACCGGAAACTTGGCATCCTTGGCGCGCTTGGCACGGTTGCCCGAAATCCT
>CAZBRN010000050.1:0-6394 GCA_964494545.1 uncultured Candidatus Saccharibacteria bacterium
GAATTCCGCACCGAGCTCCGTCGAGCAGTAGGGCAGCGATTCCGCCGTGTCGACCTCGACAGGTTCAAGCAAGAACTTCGTGAACATGTCACTCACTTCCTTTTTGAACATACCCAGCGAAGTCCAATCGTCATCCCAGTGGTGAATGTTATTGGTAGTGGCAAACAAGATGGAAATGGCAATGCTCAAAAGAACAATGGTAATCAACGTCCGCAGCAACAACAGCAAGCACCGCAACCCGTAGAAGTGCCACCAACTCCTGAAGAGCAGGCCGAAGATGTGCAAAAGCGATTTAAGGAAATGCGAGCAAAGCTCTTAAATCAAGACGCTCGCACCGACTAACAAGGAGTATGTTTCATTATGGCTGAATCAAACTCGGGGCATCCTGATCACGATAACAATCCAAACCGTCTTGCTACAGCAGATGAAATATCAACTACGTGGTTAGGTCTTAAAGTATTCTGTCGAGGATACATCTATCATTTACCGAGATGGAGTCCAGCTACCGCCAGCATTTCTCGATCCCAGTATGGGCCCCGACGCTCAAAAAACATTTGAGACTTTCGCGGAAATTACAGGAGGTCAGTTGGGCACTAAAGAACAACTAGACATAATAATGGAAGGCGTTCGACTACTCGGTGCATCAATTAGGGAATAGCATAAGTACGATTGACAATCGTTGTATTTTTTGCTATAGTATATGCATGGAACAATCACAGATACCGGCCAAAGATTTTGCGCAACATGCATGGTTGCAGGCAGAAGCTGCCGGAAGTCCAGAGCTACTTGATCTTTTGGTTGAGCGTGAGCATCTCATCGATGAAGCAGTAGTCTCGGGCGTCATGGATAAGCCAGAAGTGAGCGAAAAAATCGGTGCTCAAAATCAAAAAATTGTCGAAATGAAAACATTGTTGGGTATCCCCTTGCATGAGACTCCCAATAACGATACTAATGACCCTCGAAACTGATATAATAAACTAGTACTATGGCCAAAAGAAAAAAACAAACACGAACCAGAAAAAAAGTAGTAGAGCAAGAACGCTCAGCTTTTTGGCCGTTGGCTGGAGCTATCGTTCTTATTCTTCTTGCTCTGTTTATGCTGCTTGGTGGCTTTGGTACTGGCGGTCCACTACCTACGGGCTTATTCAGTGGAGCATATTGGGCACTTGGCTGGGGTGCATACCTCGTCCCAATAGCACTTATTTATTTTGGAATTTTAAAATTCAGTAGCGAAGATCACCAGATTCCTCTCGGAAATTTTGTCAGTATGATCGCCGGGCTTACGCTGACCGGAAGTTGGCTTCATGTTGCGTTTGCTACCAAACAAGCTTCAGGCACTTTTGTTGATGGTCATGGCGGTTCAATCGGTCAGTTAATTGGCGGGGTAGTCCTCAATGCAATTGATAAAATTCCAGCGAGTATCATGTTCTTCGTCTTTGCAATTCTCGCGTTCTTTTTTGCCTTTGGAGTTTCTCCAAAAGTATTACTTAAAGTTATCGATATGTTTAGGCCTGCCGAGATAGAAGACGATGGCCTGACTGCTATGAAACAGCGAGCTGAGCACTCATTTACTTTAAATGAGGGGGTACCGGTTGAACGTCACGGTCATGCAGCGCCTTCAACACCTCGACTATCTTCGCTCAAAAACACAGCCCAAAAACTAGCCCCAGCCGAAGAACATAGCGCGCTTACTGTTGCGAGTGACCCCGA
The DNA here is from genome assembly GCA_964494545.1 of uncultured Candidatus Saccharibacteria bacterium. Classification (GTDB taxonomy): domain Bacteria; phylum Patescibacteriota; class Saccharimonadia; order Saccharimonadales; family AWTP1-31; genus JAPLYT01. Next base: position 1,711 of record CAZBRN010000050.1, read on the forward strand.
TTGGCAATTACCGTCAACCAGCTTGCTTAGCCATAAACAAGACAAGGCAGATGCCGGTGACGTCGAAGGAAACGCACGAATTATTCAAGAAACATTCGATAACTTTAGTATCGGTGTCGAGATGGAAGGGGCAAATATCGGGCCAAGTGTCACGCAGTATACCCTTAAGCCACCAGCCGGCACCAAACTCACCAAGATTACTGCTCTCGAAAACAATATTGCGCTTGATCTCGCAGCTACTTCTATTCGAATTGAAGCGCCGATCCCTGGTAAAAAACTGGTTGGCATCGAAGTGCCAAACATTAAGCCAGCTACTGTTCGTATGAGCGGGATGCTCGAATCTAAAGAATGGAAGGCAACCGACAATAGCGCCCTCACATTCGCTATCGGTCGAGATATTGCTGGCCAACCAATCATTGCTGATCTAGCTAAGATGCCCCATTTGCTTGTTGCCGGTCAAACTGGTTCAGGTAAGAGTGTTATGATCAACACAATTCTCACAAGCTTGCTGTATCGAAATGGTCCTTCAGATCTCAAGCTTATTCTCGTCGATCCAAAACAAGTTGAATTGAAGCCATACGATGACATTCCACACCTGCTAACCCCTGTTATTACTGAACCAGAGAAGTGTATTAGTGCGCTTAAATGGACCGTTGCCGAGATGGAACGCCGCTACAAGACACTCAGCGAAGAGCGCGTTCGAAACATTATCGAATATAACAACAAAAAGAACGAAGAAGGTATGCCGTATATCGTGGTTGTCATCGATGAGCTTGCCGATCTGATGATGATGGCTGCTCGCGACGTCGAATCGCTCATTGTGCGTATTGCACAGAAAGCGCGTGCCGTCGGTATTCATCTAGTACTCGCTACACAACGTCCGAGCGTTGATGTAATCACTGGTCTCATCAAGGCTAACGTTCCTGCTCGTATCGCATTTACTACTGCCAGCCAAATCGATTCACGAACCATTATCGACCAAATGGGTGCCGAAAAACTATTAGGTAAGGGTGACATGTTACTACTTACCGCTAGCATGCCGAAGCCACAACGTATTCAAGGTGCGTTCATCGATGATGATGAGACCAATAAAGTTACAGACTTTATTCGAGAACAACGCCCTCCACAGTATGACAACGAAGTTGTGAGCCAACCTGTTCAGCTTAATGGTCGAGGAGGCATCGTAGCCGATGTAGACGCCGCAGACGAACCAGTATTCAAACAAGCAGTGGAAGTAGTTATCGAGGCAGGCAAAGCCAGCACCAGCTTGCTGCAACGTCGTTTGCGAATCGGCTATGGCAAAGCAGCCCGTATGATTGAATCAATGGAGGAACAGGGAATCGTGGGGCCCGCAGACGGTTCTCGCCCTCGAGAAGTACTCGTCAGTAGCATGAGCGAAGTATTTGGTGGTCCAGTAGCCGACACCACCGAGCCATTTACGAACGTTGAAGAAGACGACCAAGAGCTTTAGTCTCACTCGTCTTGTATTCAGAGTCCAAAAAGGGTATAATTACCTCTGTTATATTAACTTCAACGTATGTCCCCTAGTGAGCATATGTTTTAACCAAAGGAAGTTTACAATCAAAACCTACGTTTTGTGACGTAATCCTTCAGAAAGGACCTACATGAATCAATACGAAATTGCAGTATTGTATCACCCAGATCTAGAAATAGATCTCGAAAAAGCCACCAAGAAAGTAGAGCAAATCTTTACTGATAATGGCGGAACTGTCGTCAATACAGACAACTGGGGTAAGCGAAAGCTTGCATACACCATTGCCAAGCAAGATCATGCAGTATATGTAATTTATACTGTTGATATGCCAGGAAGCGGTGTTGCGAAGACTGAGTCTACGCTCAACATTACTGACGAAGTCATTCGTTTCTTGATCACACGCCCAGACCTCAAGGCTATTGCCAAGGCTGAAGCAACCAAGGCAGAAAAAGCTGCTAAAGCTGCTGAGCGCGGTGATCGTGCAGATGACGAATCAAAAGACGAAGAATAGATTTACGCTGTTGCTTGACGCATTAATTTTTGCGCAGTAACGTATAGATACACATAAATTAATCGGACATAGTATCCGAGGAGGAGGGTTGCCACATGGCACGTAGCTTTAACCAAGTAATATTAATGGGGAACTTAACTCGAGACCCCGAAGTGCGACAAATTCCGAGCGGGCAAAGTGTTTGTACATTTAGCCTTGCACTCAACCGGAGTTTCAAGGGAGCCGATGGCAACTGGCAAGAAGCAACCGATTATATCGATGTTGTAGCCTGGGGCCCGTTAGGCGAACGAGTTGCACAATATGTTACCAAAGGCCGTCCAGTACTCGTCAATGGCCGTCTTCAGAGCCGTTCTTGGGAACAAGAAGGTGTCAAACGGAGCAAGGTCGAAGTGAACGCACAAGACGTCACATTCCTCGGTGGACGAGGCGAAGGCGCTGAAGGCGGAAGCTACACACCACCTGCAAACAACGAGGGAAGTGCACCAGCCAAGAAATCTTCTTCTAAGAAGAATGACGAAGTGGCTATCGAGGATATTGGTGATGAGCCGATCAACCTCGAAGACATCCCATTCTAGTACATTTACAGCACAATTTTCTGCCAGCTAGCCCAGGCTAGCTGCTCCAAAATTGTTTCTGGTGTCTCGCTTTGTCGGCTAGCTCCAGTGCTCAGTCGGATTACTTTTCGTACACCTTCCTGCGCGCTTCGCTGCCTCCTTGCGATACATCCAGATGTAAACGTCCTAACAACAAATGAATTTGAAATTTTGAAATATTAAAATATTAATTAAGAGAATATAGGAGAAAACGATGGCAAAGATATTTAAACATCGAACCGATGTAGCCTTTTTTGACTACAAAGACTTCAAAACATTGCAACGATACGTAAACATGTACGGGCAGATTGAGACTCGCAAAAAGACTGGTCTCACCGAAAGCCAACAGCGTCGATTAAGCGTCGCTATTAAGCGCGCACGTCACATCGCATTACTACCTTTCGTAGCAAATAACTAAACCACGGCATTTGATCAGCAGACCGATAACGGGCTGCTGATCTTTTGTCATATCAAGTACGTGTACTCATTCAACTGGAAAGGACACTCACCTAATGGCACTCAGCATTACTGATCTCAAAAAAGGAACAATTTTTAAACTCGACGGCACGCCGTATCGGGTTGTTGATTATAACCAAAAAGTAATGGGTCGTGGTGGATCTATCGTTAACGTCCGTATCAAGAGTTTGCTCGACGGAAGCGTGCTCGCAAAGACATTCAAGGGCAACGAACAGCTCGACTATGCAGATGTTAGCAACCAAAATGTTCAGTATCTCTATAACGACACGAACACCTTTTATTTTATGGACGAGGTTAGCTTCGAACAGTTCGAAGTTCCTGCAGTAATCTTAGGTGATCAAGCTGGTTACCTCAAAGAAGGTGACCGAGCCCAAGCTCAATTATTTGACGGACGAGTAATCAACATCGAACTTCCTAAAAACGTGCCATTACTCGTTACATACACCGAAGATGTGGTCAAAGGCGATACCACGAGTAACGTTATGAAAGACGCTACAGTCGAGACTGGAATCAATATTAAGGTACCGGCATTTATAAAACAAGGCGATATAATCAACGTCGATACCACTACTGGTGCATACCGGGAACGTGTAAAAGAATAATCATGGCAAACCCTGAGATTCAACTTGCTTGGGGTGGTGGCAGCTGGCCTTCAAGCCAACGAAAAATCGTTCGACCTACCGTTCAAACAGCTATAGATTTTTGTGGTCTTACCTATGATGAAATCGGTCTCTCATACAGACTCCCAAAGGTCGTAAATGTTTGGCGATGTGGGCGAAACGAAGATACATGGGGTACATCTGACGGTCCGACCTCTATCGATCTCCATGTTCGCGCCGATCATATTAAGCACCGAAAAGTTGGTTTGTACTTTGCGGAGTATGCTCTAGCAACAGGGCATGAATTAGCACACGCCGTCCGGTCTGAATACTTTAACTTTCGAAGTTTAATTGAAGATATTGCGTCAGAAGGATTAGCATACGTCATAGAAGACACACTAGATCGAGTTATATTTGGCGACGAAAATTCAATGCTGTTGGCAGATTTAAAGCAGCTTTATTCTAGTGACGAAGGGTATTCTGAGATAAGAAAGCGTTTGCTACAGAATCGAAATCACACATGGTCTGCGGATGCCAAGCATGATGATGTCAGGGACTCGTGGCTTGAAACGGGCGGCGATACGCCTCCAGATGGGCTTATAGTGGGTATAACCGAAGTACAGAGACGGTTACAAGAAGGCAATACAATTATAGATCTAATGGCGATGCCAGCTGAACACATCCTCGATTTGAATCCTCGAGAGATGCAAACTGTAGAGGCAATTAACGCATGACAAACCAAAAAGTACGACTCGATCAACTTGTTCTCCAAAAAGGCTTCGTAGTTTCACGTTCGCAGGCTGAGAGTCACATCAAACTTGGCAATGTGAATGTTAACGGGCTCATCGTGAAACGGGCGGGGACGCTTGTCTGGCCAGATGCTGATATCCAATTTACTGCTACGGAACAGTATGTTTCACGTGCCGGTCTCAAACTTGCCAGCGTTGCAAGCACGCTAAAGCTGAACTTTAGAGACACAGTAGTTCTTGATGTCGGTTCATCTACCGGT
>CAZBRN010000051.1:0-6367 GCA_964494545.1 uncultured Candidatus Saccharibacteria bacterium
AAGATTGTTTCGAGTATTAAGACCAAGTAATAGGGTTATGGCCTATACTGAGCTTATGGAAATAGTTTATTACGTCAGTTTGTTCATATTTTCTGTTATCTTTCTAGCATTTATTGCCGGGGTTGTTAGTCCTTCATTACTTGGCAGGTTTTTAGGCAAGCATGCGAGACGAAAGAACATATTACTAGGTGGTATTGCGCTAATAATCGGTCTGAGTTTTGTTGTTACAGCAACTGAACCTGCAAACATAAAGCAAGCGCGATTAGATAAAGAGCATGCCGCTCAGGTATTGAAAGAAAAAGCGCTCAAAGTCACAGCGAACTATAATAAGTTGGAGACTAAAGCTACAGAGACCGCAAAACCAGCTGTGGCTACTAAGCCTAACCCTAGCACCAAACCTAAATCTAACCCTAAACCCAAGCCTAAGCCAACATGCGACGGTACGAAAATTACGCAAAATTGTGTGGTCGATAACGTGAGCTACAAAACCTTCATATATCATGCTGCCGTCAGTGAAAAGTCACATACCGAACAAGTTACGACCTATGAGAAACAAGCTACGGGTTCCTGCACACTTTGTCAGGATGGAACCTACTCACCTTCATGCGCTACTGGTAGAGGTGCATGCTCGCATCATGGAGGTGTTGCGCAGTGGAACGCTCCGGTCTACAGCAACGTAGCTGTTAATAGCACTAAAACCGTAGTGGATGCTCCTGCGAAACCTGCTTATTACGAAAAAGTACCACAGTAGAACATATTAGGATTTTTCTGGGATGTGGCAGATGTTCGGGCCGCTCTTTGGCCAGGTGCCCTGCACTTCTGCGAGGAAGTCGTCGGCTTCTTTGGGGCCGAAGGTACCGTTTTGGTAGATGTGGAGTGGGACTTGGTTGGCTTGCCAGGCTTGCATGATGGGTTCGGTGATCTGCCAGCTGGCGAGGACTTCGTCGTTGGTGGCGAAGAGGGTTTTGTCGCCCCGCATGACGTCCACCAAGACTCGTTCGTAGGCGTCTGGGTGGGCGGTGTCGGCAGTTTGGCTGTAGCAATAGTCCATATTCACATCTTGGATCTCGTGTTCAAAGCCGGGCTTCTTGATGCGGAGGTTGAGTACGATGCCTTCGTTGGGTTGGATGCGAATTGTCAGATGGTTGGTGCAGTCTGGTGCCTGCGGATCTTTAAAGACCACGGTCACTTCAATGACTTTGTCAGACAATGCTTTGCCGGTGCGGATAAACATGGGCACGCCCTGCCACTTTGGGTCGTCGATGGTCACGCGAACGGCAGCATAGGTTTCTACCATGCTGTGGTGGCTATTCACCTCTTCTTTATACGTTTGGTATTGGCCCCGAGCCGTTTGGGTGTCCATGTCGTTTTCGTGTGGCGGCAGCATTTTGTGCATGACTGCTACTTTGGCTTTGTGGATTTCAGGTGCTTCCATTTTGGTCGGCCGGTCCATGGTGACGAGTGCTAAGATCTGGAAAAGATGGCTCTGGATCAGATCTTTGAAGGCACCCATTTGTTCATAGAATGCCACCCTGCCCTCTATGCCGATTGTTTCGGATGAGGTGATGACGATGTGGCTAATGTGGTCTTTGTTCCATGAGGTGCTAAACAGCGGGTTCTCGAAACGCAGGGTCAAAATGTTTTGGGATACTTCTTTGGCTAGGTAGTGATCGATCCGGTAGATGTAATCCTCGGAGAATGATTTGCCAAGAGTGTTGATGAGTTCTTTGGCGGAAGCGAGGTCGTACCCAAATGGTTTTTCGATGAGCAAACGGCTTTCGGTGACACCGTGTTGACAGCCGGTGTTGAGATCTTTTTTGCCGAGCCGATCGATGACGGAACTAAACAGTGATGCTGGAATGGCCAGGTAGAATAAACGGTTCAAGCAGACACCGACTGAATCCTCGAGGGTATCGAGCTCGGTTTTGAGCTTGGCATAATCGTCAGGATTGGTGATATCCATATCGACGATGCTGATGGCTTGCTCGAGCCACGTGATGGTGGCTTCGTCGCAACGTTTACCGGAAGCATGGACGCTGGTTTTTATGACTTCAATGACGTCGCTGACTTTGGTTCCCCGTCGGCTAATTCCAACAATTTTGAAAGAGTCTGGTAAATGTTTTTGGTGAGCTAAGTGATACAGCGCTGGTAAGAGTTTGCGCTGAGCCAAATCGCCAGTGATCCCGAAGATCGTCAGGATGGCGGGCTCAAGCGGCTGCACTATGATTGCTCCTTATTGATGGCATGCCCACCAAATTTGTTACGCATGGCCGCGAGCAATTTAGTAGCGAAGTTGACCTTGCCTTGTTGGCTTTGCAACCGGACGTCGAACGATGCGGAAATGGCAGGTGCATCCAGACCGTTATCTTTGGCCATTTCGAGAGCCCAGCGTGCTTCGCCAGATTCTTTCACGAAGCCGTCGATGCCCTCGAGCTCGGGGTTCTCGATGAGCGTTTGGGTGGTAAGTTCATTGAGTTTGGACTCGATGATGCTGCCGTGTTGCCAGACGCTACCGGCTTCGGCAAGATCGATATTCTTTATTGGCCCATCCTTGAGCATTCGGTAACCCTCGGCGTAGGATTCCATGAGGCCGTATTCGATGGCGTTATGAACCATCTTTACATAGTGGCCACTGCCACTTTCGCCAAACGCACTCCAACCGTCTTTTGGCGCCAGCGCGTCAAAAATTGGTGAAAGTTCGGCTACGGCAGATTCGTCTCCGCCCACCATAATGGCGTAGCCATTCTCGAGGCCCAATATGCCGCCGCTAGTGCCAACGTCCAAAAACACCACGTCTTTGGCCTTACAGGTTTCGGCTCGTTTTTGGCTAAGGCGGAAGTCGGAGTTACCGCCGTCGATGATGATCGCACCAGGCTGTACAAGCCCTAATAGCGCCTCAATCTCGGCATCGACTAGTTGGGATGGGATCATCAGCCAGATGATTTGTTTTTCGAGATTAGTGATAAGTTCTTGGCGGTCAGCGACCACGGTTGCCCCAGCGTTTTTGGCATCTTGTTGCGCAGTTTCATTTGGGTCGAGAGCTACCACTTTGTGCCCTGCGGCTATCAGCCGTTTGGTCATGTTGCCACCCATTTTGCCGAGCCCGATAAATCCGATTTTCATTATATTTCCTCCTGTTTTAAATCACTCAAAATAGTTAGCTTCCTCGCGCCTTGCAATATACGAGACGGCACTACGTCTTCATCTCCTGGATGCTGCATGTCGGCAAACGCCTGCACTTTGTCATCGCCACTGGCGTACAAAATACATTCGTCGAGACGCGAGATAAGTTTGGGCGTAGCGGTGATCCGCTCAAAATCGTTGCCTTGGTAATGTGCATACAGGCTGTCACTTCCCATGACAGGATTGCCCGGGAGGAGCCCAGCAGTGTGTCCATCTGCGCCTAAACCAAATTGCCCGATGGTGTAGACACCATCTGAGAGGAGTTTAGCGACATTGTCATCATATCTTTGTGTCGCAGTTTCGATGGTATCACCCTCGATAAGCATCGGGTGGAGTGTGTGTCCAGCACTATTGTGAGCTTCGAGATTCATGCTCTGCCAGTTTGAATTGGCGTGGCCCACGGGACCAAAGCGCTCATCTACGAGTAGTATGTGTAATTTTTCAGGGTTCTGCGCATTTTTAAGTTTTTCGATTGTGGCCAATTCGACAGGGACATTCGACCCACCGGACACAAACCATGCGACCGTTTTGCCATTATTTAGATGTATCTCAATCCGTTCAGTAATATACGAAGAAGCCGTTTCATGGTCACCCTGCGCAATTGAAATATATTCTACCATTGGTTTCAGTATAACCTATTCAGTTGTAATGCTTAGCGTAGAATTATTGTATAATACGCATATGACAAAAACAGTAATTGCCACTGGCGTGGTTCACGAAGTACCAGATGATCTTCGCAAAGAACTAGTAGCCGATGAATCAGCACTTGAGCGCTGGGAAGACTTGACTCCCCTTGCTCGAAATGAATGGATTTGCTGGTGTATTACCTGTAAGAAAATTGAAACCCGAAAAGATCATATCAAGCAAACCATCACCCGTTTGCTCGAAGGCGATCGACGTCCATGTTGCTGGGCTGGCTGCCCTCATCGCACTAAGAAATAGTTATATAGTACGGTTTGGCAACTTCTGCGATCGTTTGTACACCGTTTAAGTTCATCTTCGTCTCCTTTTTATGGGTACAGTATATCTCGAAATATCGTATGAAATAAAAACGCTCCGCATTTGAGTGTGGAGCGTTTACCGAGTTTAGCTCAGATCTTTGAAACGATCCAAGCACATCCAGCGAGGGTTAGTAGAAAAATACTAAGCCCTATTGGGGAGCCCCAGCTGAACCATGAACCCCAAGATCGCCAGTTTTTCATGGAATCTTGGTGCCATTTGATGGCTTCTTCATCTGTCATTTTCGACATTTAGTAGCCTCCTAATGATTTGATATACAGCAAGCAATCGACCTTTGCTTCACTGGCTCAATTCGTATGCGTGCCAGGTGCTATGTTGTTCCAGGGTGAGTTCCCGATGGCATAGTGGAATATGGACTTAACCGCTCTGAGACATAGTATACAGCTATTGCACTCACAGTAAAAAGCTCCTTTGTTATTGATTTAAACTGTTGCTACTATTTATGAGATGGACAAAGTTAATTTGCCTCGAATTTATAACATGAGTTTCGCCTGCGTATACCCGCTATATATTGCAAAGGTAGAGCGAAAGGGCCACACAAAATCAGAAGTAGACCAAATTATTTTTTGGCTCACCGGGTACGACGAGCACACGATGGCTTAGCAAATATCTGATCAAAATAGTTTCAAAACATTCTTTGCCGAGGCACCAAAAATGAACCCACTTCGAAAAAAGATCACAGGGGTTATTTGTGGGATTCGGGTAGAGGAAATCCAAGAGCACTTGATGCGAGAAATTCGCTACATGGATAAACTGATCGATGAACTTGCCCGTGGAAAAGCTATGGAGAAAATTCTTAGAACTTAAGCGTACTACAAATTAGGCGACGAGTTGGGTACCTTCGTCACGTTTTAAGATTGCTCGTGGGTCAGAACTAGAACAACCAATAAATACGCGATCTACTCCACCTGTAAGCGCAACACTTCCTGCGAGGATTTTACTGCTCATAGAGCCTGTCCCATCATCGTCGGTCCCCGTAAGGTGTGCTTCTATACCGCTCATATCAGAAATAGAAATAGTTGGCACTACCTGACCATTTACAAGCACACCCCCAACATTCGCTGTCAGCAGCATAAGCGTACTCGCTCCAACTAATAGCGATAAGTGAGCACCGGCATGGTCGTTGTCCTTGCCTTTTTCGATTTGTTTAAGCTCATCTTTATATTGATCGAGTGGGTCGTTGATGTTAAACACTGGGACAATTCCGTGATCAACGCAATCTAGAAATACTTCAACCAAACTACGGCCTTCGTCGGGATCATCCATATTGTCATGGGTTGCTTTCAGCTCAGCCGCAACAATTGGGTGGCCGTCGAACTCAAGGCGCCCAAATGCTCGACGCCATGTCTGAAATGCAGAAGAACTGCCGATGGCTGCAAGCGTGCGCGTGTCTAGCACACCTGCTAAGTCTGGACGATGGCTGTTGATCTTTCTGTTTCCTGCCCCCACCGATCCGGAGCTGACAATGCCCAATCGATAATCGCTCAATAGCCCAGCAAATCTTTGGGCATGCGAGTTTACGCGAGTCTGATCGATAGACTCGCCGTTCACGACGCACTTCGTGCCAAATTTGGCTACAAGGATTTCTTTTTTCATAAACTATACAATATAACAATAAAGCAATAGTGTAAAGTTTAATCAGCTGAATTCCGGTTCCAACGCCACCAGAGCCCGCTGCTGGAGCGCCAACAAAACATTGCGTATCCGTTCTGGAATGTTTTATCTGGCCCTCGTCATGGATCTCACTAGCTGTGAGATCCTAAGTTGGAAACTTGGAACCAGCCACAGTAGCCAATTAACGCAACATTACACTGGTACAAGCTCTGCGGAACAACCCTAGCCCTAGCATCTTGCACAGTGACCGTGGAAGTGAATATCTAAGTGAGCGCCACCAGAACACTTGCTCAAGGTTTGCAATCCAGCTCAGTGCCAGCAAACCAGGTAGTCCCTGGCAGAACGGCTTCATGTAGCGTTGCATTAAGTCAGTGAAAGAAGAACTAGGAGTACTGACCAAATACGCAGACATTACCCAGTTGTATATTGGCATTGCCAATGCTATTTCGTACTACAACAACGACCGGATCCATACTAGCCTCAAGATGAGCCCAGCAGCTTACGCTGCTCGACTCAAACCAAAGCCCAAACACAGAGGACTAGTGTTCGC
>CAZBRN010000052.1:0-6351 GCA_964494545.1 uncultured Candidatus Saccharibacteria bacterium
TCTCCTCTCGCTTCCACTCGTCCCGCATGCGGTGGTTCTCATCCGCATTGATGCGCTCCAGCAAGCCAGTCAAAGTGGCACTCAGATGCCGGATCGATTGGAGAGCCAAATGCGTTGCTGCGGTCCTCTGCGTCTCACCACAGCGAGAGATGTCCGCCGCCAATCTGTCAGCCATCGATTGTGCCGATGAGAAATAGGGGACGACCGCGACCACCTTGCCTAACTGACGCGCGTTACGCATTCTCCCGCCCTTTCGCCCAATCATCGGCGGACTACAGATAGATCAGAACACGATGTCGAACTCGCATGGTCTTAGGCGATTCACCGTCTCTAAGCATGTTGTAGAAGGAAGAACGTGAAATCGAATAACGCCTACAGAACTCAGGGATGGTCAGGGCGTGACGAGCAGCATCATTCGTCTCGCCGGCACTCCTAGCCGCCTCTAGCTCACGAAGAATTTTCGACAGTGTTCGGTCGATCTTCGCCGCTCGCTTCACCAATTCAGTCAGCTCGATTGGGCCGCTCATGCATGATCTCGCTCTATTGAGTTAGCCCGAGCATTTTTACTTCCGCACCGGACCCCGGCGCAATATCTTTATCTGCTCACCACCGTCCACGTACGTCTTTTGCTTCGGCGTTAGGCTATCCCCGCCTGTTGCAGAGCAACCGACGCCCCGGCAACGTCAGTTGCCACGCCCGCCCCCTCCCGGAGCGCCGCAGCCGCAGCCTTGAGCCGAGTAACGCCCGCAGCCTGCTCTTCCGCCGACTGCTGCACTTCCTCGTCTTCTTCCCAGTCGCTGGGAGCGCCAGTGCCTCGCACCGCGTCCTCAACCATCTTCTTGAACTTCCACCGCGACGGGATGGAGTTGTCGAACTCGGAAGCGCCAGCGATGATCTGCACGCTCTCCTGGAACGATGCGACCTTGGCCCTGCCCTCCTGCGAATTGAGCGGGCTTTCGAACACGAATGTCAGTTCACCACCCGGCGAACCATCTTCGTTCTGAAGGTAGCGCTTCAGCCCATCCGGCGCTGCTGCGAAGTCAAACTGCCGATTGTTGATGCCCATCGCAAACGCGGTATCAAGCAGCGGCAGGTGATACTCGCTTTCGATCGGCCCAAAGAACGGCAGCAGGTTTCGCTTCGACTCTTCGAGTAGCGCCTGCACCTGAAGGATCGGCATACCGTCCACGACGGGAAAGCGCAGTTTGTTCAGCAGGAACGCTTCAGCGATCAGGTTGCGCACGTCCTGCTTCATCTCGAGCCCGACCCCGATACCGGACGACGGGTCTTCGAACATCAGCGCTTCGCGAATGTTCTGGTCCGCTTCGAGGTCGACATAGGTCAGCCCGCCCGCATAGCGGTTCACGGCATCGCGGAAGATTTCGCCCCGGCCGTACATCGGCGGGTCGATGGCCTTCTCCCCTTGCTCGAGCAGAATGCGCGCCATCGACTGGAGCATCCGCCCGTCCGGCAAGGCAATGATCGAAGCCGGCGAGAACCCGTGCGCATAGCCCGAGATCGTCTTCCAGCGCGGCACAACGTAGTTGAACACCGGCAGGCCACCCTCACCAAGGATGGTCTGGTGGTCGCAGTCGACGTAGAGGCTCAGGTACGGCATGCCGGCATACTTCCGGCGCATCTTGCGATCGGAACCATAGAGCTCATCGACCGGCATCACGACGTGCCGAACCTTGAATTCCTTGCTCGGGTCAGTCTTGCACGCCTGCTCCACGTCGGAGTGGATGGTCTTGGGCCATCGGGCCTTCATGTTGCGCGCCGTCATCGGCATATTGCGCTGGAGGTGGTCGATCTTGCCGACCCCGTTCTCCATCACCGCGCAGTCGCGAGGGTGCCACGAGCGGAACAGGAAGTGATCCCGCGAAGGGCTTTCCTCTACCGACATCACCGGGTTGCCGAACGACACGTAGTCGTGGTCCGCCTCATTGGTGGCGCGAACGAAATTGGCCCGGCGATCGTACACCAACCGCCTGAAGCGATCGGTTGTCTCTTCCAGCCAGCGAGCATTTGCCGGCTCCTCGTCAACCTCTTCGAAGCCGGTCTTGACCTGAAACCAGTCACCCTGCCGAAGCATCGCACCGACGGCATTGCCCAGCTGCTCACGGGCCAGCACAGGGTAGCTTTCCATCAGGTCCGTGCCGAAGTCATCCCCGAGGTTGAATGGAGAGGTGAAGTCAGCCCGGAGAGGGTAGAAATTCTCGGCAATGTCCTGACACAGCTCGTCCCAGGTAAGCTTCTTCTTGAACAGCCCGTCCCCAATGCGGGTCAGCTCCTTGGCGTTGTCATCCATCGACGGCCACCAGTTCGCCGGCTTCCGCCAGTTCCTTGAACACGGCCCGCCACTTGTCGTCACGGATCAGCGCCGCAGCAGCGTCGACAGTCCCGCCAGCCGACAGCAGGTCGCGCGCCTCAATGATGTCGACGATCAGCAGCACAGTACGCTGCTCACCAGTGAGCACCTTCTTGGCCATCAGCCAGTCTGCCCTAAAAGGCTGTTCGCATACGCCGTAGTGCCAGCTTCGCCACGACGGGTCAGCATGGTCGAGGTGCGGCCGGAACGACTGGACAGCTTGCGCCGGGTTTGCGCCGCGGCGGTTCGGTTCTGCTCGAATTGCACGGGCATGCGCGCAACGGGGGTAGGCTTGGGAGCCGCCTGCTGCTTACCGCCACCAAAGAGTGCGCCCATCAGTGTCTCCGATGCTTCATGGATGCGTGGCCGACGTTGACTACCGCCCGCTTGCGAGCGTCAATACGGTCCTGCGCCGCCTTGGGCCGCTTGAGCCCGCCAAGGTCCGACGCTGCCAGCATGATTGTCGTGTCTCCCTTGTCAGGAGACCGCCCCAGCCGATCCTTGATGTCGTCCTTGGGGCCAACGAGGATGTCGCCGCCCGACTTGCCGGGAGCCTTGACAACCTCGTATCGATACGCAGCCAAGTCCGCAGCCAATTCAGGGTCAGGAGGCAACGCCACATCAGACCCGAACTCAGGGTCAAGCATTTCACGGAACTGCCAGACCGCCTGCGACCGCAGGTTTTTGAAGCGAAACAACCCGTTTCGTGATGCCGATGTCGCGGCCGCAGCGCCCTTGAACGCATAACAGTCGATGTCGGCATGAGCGAGCTGCGTCAGCGTGTCGCCGCCGTACCCGCCGCCCGCATCGACAACCACACGGCACCGATCGCGCATCACCGCCACGATATGCCCGGCGACCGTAGGCCCATCAGGCGTCTCCGAGCCGGGATAGCTTGTGAATGGGCTGTACCAGTTGTCGTATCGCGATTGGATTTGCGTCCAGTCCTTGCCGCCCTGCGCTACGTCTGCTGCAGTGGCTGTCATCGGCCGGCCAACAGGCGGTGAGGATGTCCAGCGCGCTTGCGCCGCCCTGATCCACGCCGTCGGGAACACCTGCCATTCATGGTCCTGTCGCCCGGCCTTGAAGTCGCCGTACAGCAGTTGCGACCGTAGAGGCTCAGGCAGCGATTGCAGCTTGGCCCGGTACCCCGTGTCCTTCAGGTACGGGTTATCATCGAGGCTGGCTGGGATGAAGGTACGAGACATCGCCTCGTACTGTTCGCCATCCCGCTCATACGTGCCCGGCCCGTCAACCCATTCCGTCTCGCTGGCGACTACGATCGCCCAGCGTAGTTCCCCAGGCATCGCCGGGTTCGGATGGCTGTCATCCAGCCACGGCGCAAACTCTGTAATCATCCACTCGCCGTCACCGCCTCGAGGCGGGTTCGACCCCAGGATGACGCGGCATCGCTGCCCTTCGCGCGTTGATCGGAGCCAGCCGATAAGCGAGAATACCTGCTCCTTCAGGAACTCGCCTGCCTCATCGAATGCCAGGTAGTCCTTGGCGTTGCCGGCGTGCTTGCGCCAATCGTCAGGCTGGTTCAGGCCAGCAAACTTCAGCCTGCCCCCATCGTGCCGCTTGAAGACGTTCTCGTTGCCGCCGACGAAGCGGCCGTATTTCGGCTCCCCAATTTCCTTGCAGAACTCAATCAGCCCGTCGAGCTGGACCGCCTCGCGGCGAAGCACCAGCCCCGTATGGTGGCCGCTGAAGTAGGCGCCGATTTCCAACGCAGACTTGCCGCCACCAGCCTGCCCGCCATAGAGCAGGATGTCCGCCTCACTCAGCAGCGCGACTGTCTGCGGGCCGGTGTTGGGCAGGAACGGCTTTTCCAGTTCCGCCTCGACCAGCGTCTCAAGCTCTTGCCGCTGCTCGCCCGTCAGCCGTCCTATGACGCTTTCGAGCGAGGCGAGGTCAAGCCCCTGCATTCAGACCCTTGGCAAGAACGAGAGCGATGGCCTTGGCCAAGTCGCGGTCAGTCGTCGGCTCTACAAGCGGGGCGCCGTCCTTACCAGTGTGCTCCTGCTTGTCGGCCAGCCCTAGATCCCGCGCGATGATGTTGGCGTTCAGCAGGCCAGCCGACGCACCTTCGAACTTCTGCGAGCGGATAGTCTCTGCCACGCGCGTTGTGACAGGCAGAAAATCTTCGCGAGCCGCGTACTCATCCCATGCCCGCTTGCTGATATCGAGGAACAGGCAGAGCGCGCCGAGCGTCATGGCGCGCATCTTGGGCATGTGCTCGACCTTCACCGTGCCTTGGTAGGCGAAGGCTTGCGCCTCGTGCAGCGGGTGCTCTTCCACCCACTCGAAATACTCCACGCATGCGGCCCACAGATCATCGGGCGTGGCGAAGATCGGGTTGCGCCCGTGACTACTCCGCTGCTTCCAGAATTGGTTGCCCTTGGGCGCTGCCATCGGCCGCCTCCAGCCGCTTTTACCGCGTGCCCTTACGCGTCAATGGACGCTCGGGGTTGCGCTTCATGCGTTTCGTCTTGCGTTCGACCCGCGCAGTGGTGGCCGCGCGAGGTGCGTTTGCGGGTACAGTCGCCATTAGCGGAGCTGCACAATCTTGAGGTAGTCGACCTGAAGCGTTTCCGCCGCAGCCGTCGGCCCGGCCTTGACCCCGAACACCGCGTGCATTTCCTCGAGCCCGGAGAGGGTGAGGTTCTGCGCAGTGCCGATGGTCCACGAGGTGCCGTTGTGGAAGTACGGGATGAGCGTCGAGGTGGTCGCCGCGCTGCACAGCGTCGCGGCGGATCGGCGGCGAGTCCAGATGCTCCAGGCGGCCCCGCCGCAAAGAGCGGCGGCTGCCAGCCCCAGTCCGAGGCTGGCGAACCGCAAGTGGTTGGCCTCGACCGTCGTCTGCTGGTTGAACAGCAGGAAGATCACCCACGGCACCTCGGCGAGTCCAAACAGCAGAACCAGCCATGTCACGAACTTCGGGGCGACGGGAGCTGTGCGCATGTTCCAAGTCTGCGGTTCGGCGCCGTGGGCTGACTCGGCGGGGTGATGCGGAGGATGCCGCTTTTCGACCTTCACGTCGTCACCGACCCATTTTGGTCAGTTGGCCTGGCCTGACGACGGTGACTGCACTGATTGCTGCCGGGCCGCGACTCGGAATCCGACTGCGAGGCACCCGGCCATCGTGACCACAAGCGCCACCCAGGGCCCGACGGGCCCCCGGTGAACGACGTCGATGAGGAGAAACCCGAAGAGCACGGAGTTGACCGCGATCGCGCATACGAGGAGCGCCCCGCGCGCGCCGGTGCTTCGGCGTTGCCGCAGATGGCCTGCGTTGATCACCGCATACAGGGCAAGGAACGACAGACTCACCATTGGACCAATGGCGGTGAGCGGGAAGATGATCACCACGAGCACGACGACAGCGCTGACCGCGACCACGGTAGCCGTCGGCGGTCGTCCCGAGTCTTCCGCCGCCCGGCGCGGCAAGGCGCCGTGGCGGGCAAGATCCGCGCCGATCCGAGCGCTGCTGAATATCGCAGCGTTGACCGCTGCGGCCGTGGCCAGGAGTGCGGCCGTGCAAATGGTGATCAGTCCGAACGTGCCGGCGGTGACATCGGCGGCATCCGCTAGTAGCCTCCCGCCCGCGTCTACTACGTCGACAGGTGGCAGCACGGTCACCACCACCAAACTCGTCAGGATGTAGACGGCAGCGACCAGGGCGAGCGCCGCACCGATGGCCCGTGGGATGGTGCGACGGGCGTTGGTGATCGCGGGAGCTGCATTTGTGACAACGGCGAATCCCTGGAACGTGACGTAGAGGATCGCCGACCCGGCCAGCAGCCCTGCGAATCCGGCCGGGTTCTGCCAGTCAGCGGGTAACTGCATGCCATGGCGAACCCCAGCCAGAATGAACAACGCCAACGCGCCTGCCACAACGATGAGGATGATGGCCTGTCCGCGAAGCATCGCCCTCAGGCCGAGGATGTTGGCGATGGCGAACAGGACGACTATGCCGGCAG
>CAZBRN010000053.1:0-6344 GCA_964494545.1 uncultured Candidatus Saccharibacteria bacterium
GTTGAAAGCAGCGATGATTGATCGTTACACTCAAATTGGTGTTGCTGAAGGTGATTCTCGAAATGTTCCACAAAGTGTTATTGATGAAATTTCAAAGAATGTCGATCTTACCTACGCTGAACTTGAGAAGCGAATGCAGAAGCTTGCAGAAAAAAGTCTTAAAGATCGTCTCAACGACGTTCCTGATCACAAACCTGGTGAAGGTTTACCATGGGAAAAGCCACAAGCTGACGATGACTTCATGAACAAGTCTCTCACAGAGCTATTTGATGACAACAACCCTACGTTGCCTGCCGACCTTCTAAAGAATGGTGTTAAAACCGAAGTGACTAAAGAGCAATATGATGCAGATACTGAATCACTTAAGAATGCAGTTCTTTCATACCGTGAAGCTCTTGCAAATGGTGATCTTGAAACTCAAGCTGCAAACGCTATTAGTCTTAAAGACATGATGGAAGACTTCAAGAATCGCTACAATATGAGCGATGAAGATTTCGAGAAGTACGTTGCTGAAGTTGTCGGATCTATGAACGCCACAGCAGAAAACGAAGAAATTGACGATGCTGCTGCAGTTGAAGATGATTCAGACGATGAAACTGACAGCTCAGTAAAGCGACGCACTAAAGTCTGGAATAGAGTTAAGAAAGCTGGTAAAGGTGTAACTCCAACAGCTATCGCTGTTCGAACTAAAAATGCGATCGCACTTCGTAATGAAAAAGAACCAATGTCACGTAAAAAGAAAATCGGTCTTGCGATTGGTATTCTTGCTGCAGGTGCTGCAGGTACGTACGCAGTTATAAAATATGGAACACCAGCCCCTAAGCATAATGAATTCGCTAGGGACGCTGTTGAGAAAGCCACTAAATCAGCTCAAAAAGCTAAAGAGGCCAAAGAAGCACTAAAGGGCCAGTCTCTTAGTGACCGAATTGCACAAAGTGCTGCCGAAGCTGGCAACACAGGTGATACAAGCGTATCCATCCCTGTTATCCGTGGTGAGGGATTCGCCAGAACTCTTGAGAGTTCAGGACTCGTAGCCCCAGGTAAAGGCGCTAAAGTTGTCGAAGCACTTGATCGTGCTGGATACCTCGAAGGCGACAAAATCGCTGGAGTTGGTAAGCGCGGTGGCAATATAGTTAACTACTTGCGTGGAGATGGAACTGGCAAATATACTATCAGTGCTGAAGCTCGTAAGATTATTGAAGAAGCTCAAGCGTAATAGCTACTCAATAGTTTAGACATTAAACTACTACAACCAGCCCTTCGGGGCTGGTTTTCGGTATATACTGTTTACATATACGTAAATAGAGGTTGATATTTTGGGCATTCGAGAAGTAGTTAAGAAGATAGTACCAACTAATTTATTCCATGCAATTGAACCGACTGGTCATTTAGTTGAAGCAATGATCGCACAGGCTCGGTATGGTTTCCCGGCGCGCGGCATGAACGTTGTTGGCGTCACTGGTACGGATGGTAAAACTACTACCTGTACTCTGATCGCTCAAATGCTTAGAAACTCAGGCTTAAAAGTGGCGGTCATCACGACTATTTCGGTAGATTATGGCGATGGCAAGGGCGAACAACCTAATCCTACTCGGATGACTACCATGGGGGCGGCGAGTTTAGTGCGCATGCTTAAGAAAATCAAAGCAAACAATGTCGACTGGTTAGTTCTTGAGACTACTAGCCATGCGTTGGCTCAACATCGCGTGTGGGGTGTGCTATATAGTGTATCGGCGATGACGAATGTTGGTCATGAACATCTAGATTATCACCGAACATTCGAGAGATATCGTGACGCCAAGAAAATGTTGTTTAGTCAGACTTCTCGAAACTCCAAAGGCCTCCGGACTGGGATTGCGAACGCAGATGACCCAAGTGGAAAATTATTCGCCGATGCAGTGGAGAACCCCGTGCTTTACGGTATTAAAAAGGGCGACTTGAAAGCTACTAATATCAAATCGACACCATCGGGCAACACATTCACCGCTAAAATTGGTGATGATACCTACGATATTGTCTGCCATTTACCTGGTAGCTTTAATGTTTATAACGCGTTGGCGGCTGTTGGCGTAGGACGCGCAATAGGACTAACCAGTGATCAAATAGAAAAAGGGATAGCGAGTTTGGATAGCGTTGAGGGGCGGATGACTCGCGTCGATGAGGGTCAGGATTTTGAGGTGATCGTGGACTATGCCCATACACCAGAAAGTTTCGAAAAGCTGTTTGCTGAAATTAAACCACTCACCAAGGGTCGACTCATCAGCGTATTCGGAAGTGCCGGAAGGCGTGATGAAGCTAAACGGGCAGAGCAGGGCAGGATTGCTGGAAAGTACTGCAACATTGTAGTTGTTACTGAGGAAGATGATCGTGATTGTGATGGCCAAGAGATTTTAGACATGATTGCCGAAGGAGCTATAAAATCGGGCAAAACAAAAGAAAAAGATCTATTTTTAATTCCAAAACGAGAAGACGCTGTAACGCACGCAGTTAACCTTGCACGTAAAGGTGATGTAATTCTATTGCTCGGTAAAGGTCATGAAAAATCTATACTGACCAATGGCCCTGACGCTGCAAAACATCGAGAGGAGCTTCAAAATGACGATGACCTATCCCGTGTAATTAAGCGAAAATACGACGAAGTCAAGGTTGCCCGAGAAGCTATCCGAAATATATAGAGACAACTTTTCGTGGTTGGTCAAATGCAATTTTTCCAACACCTTGGTCGCTATACTTATCAAAATACCAGTCGATATCAGGATCGGGGAACCAAGGACTATGAGCTTTGTGAGTAGCTGCCGTTTAGTTTCATCACTAGTTATAATTCTGGCACATCGAACACCTGAGGCATATCTTGGGGCGGAAGAACAGATTGTTGGGGTATATTTTCCATGAATTTTTATTTTTTTACTACTAAATAAACAGTAGCATACATCGGTAAAATCAAAAACTAGCGGAGTTCGAGCGTTAGGCATTTAACGCCCCCGCCAGATTTTTGGAATTCAGAGATCGGGCACGTAATGACGTTCATCCCTTTTGCTGTATATGCTGATATCAGATCATGAGCATTTTCGGGAATTACAATATTTTTACCATCACTCATGGCGTTTAGGCCATAAGCAACAGCATCGGCATCGGTCGCTTCAATTACATGAGGCACTATAGCTCGGACCTGTGCGAGGGACTCTTCGCTAAAAGCTTTCGGGAAGAGGGCTACCGTATCATTACTGACAATCGTAAGTGCTGTGTCGAGGTGGTAAAAACGAGGGTCAATCAGCTGAAGACTTATTGTTTTTACACCCAGAAATTCAGCAACTTCTGCGTGTGCGGGTTTGTCGGTACGCCATGGATATCCTGCGAATAAGATATCGTTCCAGATGAGGGCATCTCCTTCGCCTTCGAAATCATATTTAGGTAAAAATAACTCGGTGTATCCAGCACCGCGAAACCATGCTTCAAATTTAGGCGTTTCTGGCTGACGATCGGGCTGACGGAAGAGCGGGAGGGCAACTTTACCTTTATAAAGTAACGCCCCATTAGCGGTGAAAACCATGTCGGGAAGATGTTCTATGGGGTCAATCAGCTGAACGTCCCATCCTAACTGTTCGGTGTAGATTGTATATAGTTTCTGCCACTGTTTGGCGGCGAGGTCAGGCTGAACGGGGTTATTGGTGTCCATCCACGGGTTTATTTCGTATTCAATATCAAAAAACTTCGGTGCGCACATGAGTATGGATTTAGTCATGAAACCATTGTAACACTTGAAAATAGTCGAGTAATATTGTAAAATACTATTCAAATATCATCGCTTAACGACCGGTATCCAGTAATTGTTGATCGTCTTATTGATATGCAATTTCAGCATGGTATACAGACGGGTGGATTAGATGCTGCCTACTATGGCGATACTGGGGTAACGTGCTGGCAATTTCAGAATCCTGAGACGGGGGACACGCTGATGATTTCTGATCCGCCAGAACATCTCGGCTATATGTTCTAGGCTGCCGTTATATTAGGTAATGCCGATACTGACTTCGAAGTTGAACTTGAACATTCCGTACTACGCCAAAAATCACTTGAGTTTTTTATTGACCATTACGGACGGCCGTACTTAAAGCTTCCGGGTAAAAAAGAATATGAAGCTGTCAAAGAGGGCTACCTTGTCTATCTGCTTGATACGCGTATGTATTCAATGGTGGGGGTTTACGATCACCGAGTACTTCCACCTTTTGATGATTTTGACCTTGATACGATCCATGTTCCAACTGTTGGATCGTATATCCAGGCAGCTGCCGCAGTGAACCGGGCCATGACGTTACCGAAAGAACATACACCAGCCTACTTAATGGGGAGTCTGCCCTATGATGGTTCTATCGATCAACCACCAAATGAATTCGGCATGTCAGTACAAGAGGAAGATAACCGTTCGATCCTATTGGGTTTGATAGACGCTTTGGTATCGAAATAGATACAGACGATCCTGTATTGGTCACGGTACGAAATCTTGGGACTACCTCTGTCAGCCAAGTAATGTCCGATAATGTTGAGTTCGCAGTAGGCCGAGAAGGAATTGTCATGCGTTATAAGAAAATTGACGATCAAGGTCACACACGAAGAATCAATGCTGTGCCGTTCCACGGTGACAGAATTCTTGGAAATTTCTTCCGAAACGCCAGCTAGAACATCTGTACTTGACGACACTATTGGCACTCGGCTATAGTGAGTGCTGATACGTTAGCACTCGCACAGCTTAAGTGCTAACGGTTATATTGATTAACTGAGGAGTAACAATGAATATACAGCCAATGGCCGAATACGTGGTCGTCCAAGCAGAGACAGCAACCAATAAAACCGCAAGCGGTCTTTACCTTCCAGGAGGCTCACAAGAAAAACCAAAAACAGCCAAAGTAATATCTGTTGGTGAAGGTGTCTCATCGGTCAAAAAAGGCGACCGGGTGATTTATAAAAATGAGTACGAAGCCACCAATGTAAAAGTTGGAAAAGAAGAATTTACGCTCGTATTTTCAAAAAATATTATCGCAATCGTTAAATAGATAGAAAAGGGGATTATATATGGCTAAAAAAGTATTTTATGACGATGACGCTCGCCGCCGAGTATTGGGCGGAGCACAGATTTTATACGACGCAGTAAAGACGACTATGGGGCCAAAAGGTCGTAATGTGGTCATCAGTAAAAGCTACGGTGGCGTAACCGTAACTCACGATGGTGTCACGGTAGCCAAAGGTGTTGATATTGCTGATGTGGACGACGAAACACTTGGCTACAAAGTCGGTGCTGAGCTTATCAAACAAGCAGCCAATAAGATGAACGATGTTGCCGGTGATGGAACAACTACCGTAACAGTCTTGACCTACCACATCTTGAACGAAGCTAACAAGTTGATCGCTGCAGGGCACAATCCAATGGAACTCCGAAAAGGACTCGAAGCTGCTGCCAGCGACGTTATTAAGAAACTTAGTAGTCTCAGCGAAGACATTAAAGGCAAGAAATCTCGCGTAGCCGAAGTCGCAACAATCAGTGCCGGTGATGCAGAAATCGGTAATCTGATTGCTGATATTATCGACAAAGTCGGCAAAGACGGTGTAGTGACCGTCGAAGAAGGCCAAGGCCTTAAGCTTGAGAGCGAAGTGGTTGAAGGTTTCACTATGGATCGCGGTTTCGTCAGCGCCTACATGGTTACCGATACAACTCGTATGGAAGCTGTTTATAACAAGCCAGCAATCCTCATTACCGACAAAAAGATTAGTTCTGTTCAGGAATTCTTGCCAATTCTCGAAAAGCTCGCCCAGGCTGGCAAGAAAGACCTCGTAATCATCGCTGAAGATGTAGAAGGTGAAGCACTGGGTACGTTGATTCTCAATAAGCTCAAGGGTGTATTCAATACCGTTGCTATCAAGGCACCAAGCTTTGGCGATAAGCGAGCGGATCGATTGCAAGATATTGCAGTTCTTACCGGAGGAATCGTGATCTCAGAAGATCAAGGTGCGAGTTTCGAGGATGTTGAACTCGACATGCTTGGAAGTGCTCGAAAAGTTATCGTTACCAAAGACGAGACCACTATTATCGAAGGTGGCGGCACAGCTGCTGCAGTGAAAGCGCGGATAACTCAGATTAACGCCCAGATCAAAGATACAACTAGTGAATACGACCGTGAAGACCGAGAACGCCGCCGAGCCAGCCTTGAAGGCAAGGTCGCAGTCATCAAAGTTGGAGGTGCGACTGAGACTGAAATCGAAGAGAAGAAATTCCGCGTCGATGACGCAGTCGCAGCCACCAAAGCAGCACTTGAGGAAGGAATTGTACCTGGTGGAGGTGTGACCTTGAT
>CAZBRN010000054.1:0-6328 GCA_964494545.1 uncultured Candidatus Saccharibacteria bacterium
GGTTGCAGTATGCGGGTCTTTCGACGGGTGAGTTTGATCGTAAGAATCTGGATCGGCAACGAGCCATCGAGGCGTACTACGCTAGACTAGATGAGAAGAAGCTATCATCGTTCGAGAAGAAGCGAGCAGACGCTGATCGTGGCCGGCTGTTAGGACTATATAGTGGCTAACAAGTACGCCAATATGATTGCCCAGGCCGCCTCTGCGTACGGCGCGGACAGTGGCGTTCTCTCAGAGATCGCTCGCCTGGAATCAAACTTTCGTCCTGACGCTGCGAATAACTGGGACTCGAACGCGAAGAAAGGCACTCCGTCTAAGGGAATGTTCCAATTCATTGAACCAACATTCTCCGCGTTTAGTCGTCAGGCAAAGGCTGCGAACCCCGGCGCGTGGAAGGGCGTGAACGCGACGTGGATGGATCCATACGCGCAAGCCCTCACAACAGCATGGGCCGTGAAGAATGGCAAGGGCAGCCACTGGGCTACGTATGGTAGGGCACAGGCTGGTAAGGGCAAGGGGCCGAAGGCGAACGGGGTTTATACTCCACAGAGCGGATCGGTAGCCTCCGCTCCTACGTCAGCGCCACAGTCTGCTGGGCTTGATCCGATTATTGCTATGGCTATGGAGCGGTCTAGTGCGAATCCTAGTGTGGTAGCAGGGTTGCAGGCGATGATGCAAGCATCGGCCTCCCCGGCACAATCAGTTAGTGCTGCGCCACCACAATCACTTGGCGCGGAACAACCGTATGGCGGCCCGATGAAGAATCACAAGGATCTCCAAGCATGGGCGAAGCGTATCGCCGGCGCTACTGTGCAGGGCGTGGGGCAGACCACTGGTGGTAAACACGCGGCAGGATCGTACCACTATAGTGGCAGGGCAATAGACCTCGGTGATCGTACGGTGAACCGCGGCCAGTTCAATAAGCTCGCGGCGTACGCGAAAGCAAACCCTGGTCAGTTCCGAGAGTTCTTCTACAACCCCCTCGGGTGGGGTATCAAGAATGGCAAAGTAGTGCAGGGGATGCGAGTCTCTGGGCACGATAATCACCTCCACGCGGCGGTATAAATCATGGCTCTTGAGGATCAAACAGTAGCGATGGCAGTAGCGGCGGGGCTGGGGGCTACGGCTACAGCGACAGGCAGATTCTTCCTCGGGGTGAGAAAAGTTGATAAGGTCGATGCGGTACAGGCTATTGCGCTCGCGTACGATAAGGTTTCGGAGCGAACGAATAAGCATGTAGACGACTTATCCCGCCGTATTGATTACCTGGAGAATGAGATTCAGAAGCGGGACGAGTTGATATTCAAGTACATCATCGACAAGAGGGTGACAGTTGAGCCAGCGGACAGCATACAACCTAGCAGGACTCCTCCTGATTCTCACGGCGGCGACACTCGCCATACTTGGCCGTAACCCCGAGGAGTACATCGCGGTAGCTACTATTGGTACCACGGTTCTTGGCCGCGGCGAAGCCCCTCTGAAGGGTGAAGAGTTTGGGGATGAAGCCAGTGCCTAAGCTCAAGATTCGTAATCGTACCCTCACGGGACTCGTCGCTCCACGCGGCTCGCTGATCGCTGTATCGTGGGAAGATAAGCCTGTGATTCTGCATCACTCCGCTTCGCGTCAGCCTCGGGGTAACTCGAAGCGTGAAATCATCAAGGATGAGAAAGCACTGGTCAAAGAGTTCCAGCGTCACCACCTCGCTCAGGGGTGGGTGGATATTGGCTATCACCATCTTGTGATGCCGTCTGGCCGCGTGTATGCGGGGCGTCGGCCTCAGACTCGTGGCGCTCATGCTGGTCACAACTGGGCGAACACTTGCCCAGGTATTTGTGTGGTGGGGAACTATGAGAAGGATGAGCCTACGCAGGCGAGTCTTGCAGCGTTGGATCAGCTTGAAGCGTTCCTTCAACGCAAGTATGGGGTGGCTGATGTGGAGCATCCTCACTCTCGATACTTCCCTACGGCGTGTTGTGGTCGTAAGCTAAAGCGGGCTAGAAAACTGTAAGCCATTCTAAGGCCATGGATGGCCTGAACTCTAGGGGACTAGATGACTCAGGAATCCTCGTGGCAGTCGATAGCCAATGCGGAGAAGCGTGGTGCGCTCACGCGCTACACGTTCGCCACTCAGGCCAAGCCTATACGGGAATACTATATTCCCGACACGCACTATCCGTACCAGAATGATGATGCGATCAGCTACATCATTGACGCTGCGAGGGGCGCAGACACTATTGTCCTGATCGGTGATGACGTGGATGCTGACTCGATCATGAAGCACACGCGGGCACCGGATCGCAAGAGTACGCTGCATGAGCAGGCCCGCCTATTCCGCGAGAAGCTCCTCGTCCCGCTGAGAGAACAGAACCCGAACGCTCGGATAGTGAAACTCCTCGGCAACCATGAGGATCGCCTGAGCAAGTTCATCTGGACGAAAGCCCCAGAACTATTCGACCTGCCAGGGTTGACGTGGCAATCCATTCTCGGCACAGAGGAACTCGGCGTAGAGATCCTGCCTGGTACTGGACTGCTCGTGCATGGCAAGCGAGCGAAGCATGGTGACGTGGCGAAGCAGGGCGCGGGTAACTCTGCTCGCCAAGAGATGCTGAACCATAGGTGTGATGGGTTCAATGGGCATACGCATCGTGCGGCACTGGTGCAGTACACGGATAAAGAGGGAAGGACTACACGATGGGCAGAGATTGGTCACGCCATGGATACATCTATCGGTGCGGATTACGTGAAGGGGGAACCGGACTGGTGCTTATCCGGTGGGTTGGAAGTGATCCGTGGCAGCGATGGCGTCGAGAAGTGGATCGAGCATAGGCTTCAATAGGAGAAGCCCCCGGCTAGTTCCCAAGCGGAAGGACTTAGGGCCGAGGGCTTCTAATGCAGGTGCAGGTTGCAGACTAGAGGATATTATCCACTTCGTCAAGCACGACACCCAGAGCGGCCTGCTGCTCCCCAACAGACACGACCACTTGCTGCACGTCCTCCTGTATCTCTGCTAATGCTCGCAGGACGTTGGATGCCTCGGTGTTCTTCCCCCGTAGCATCTCAGCGAGCAATGCCTCGGCAACCATAAGGGTGCCTAATGCTTTGTCTACCTTCGCACGAGCCGTCTTGACTCTGCCTACTGTTACCTTTACGCGATCTTCGCTCATCATCTTGCTCCTGACTTGACGACTCGATACTGGACTCGCATGGTATAGGGCCGCGTACACGAACACAAGTCCATCGCTGTCCGTGCGCTCAGATCCATCGCGTGACGGAATCCTCCCGTGTCTATCACTGGGACGACGACGCTTCGGCGGCCCACCTTGATATGCACGAGGGTACCGCAGCGGTATCGGTTATGGGCGATCCCTCGGATTCGCTTGGTGTAGCGTTGCCCGCAGGCAGTCCTATTACCATAGAACCCTCCAGGCCCGTACCATGTCGCGATGCCCGACTGCCATCGAGCGTCGGCGTTTGCGGTTGCTATGAGTGTTGTTGTAGCGAGTACCGCGAGAGCGGTTGCTACGAGTTTGCGTTGTTTCATCCGTAAGACCTTAGCATGGTTTGACCTACGGCATGGCGGGCATGTATGGTCTGCGAAACGACTGGAGAGATGTTCCCTATGAACAACCCGCAAGCAATCCTTACCGACCCCCAAACAATCACACTCGTAGGACTGGATAGATTCGACGCTGACGTAGTGCGCAATCAGCACCCCCTACGAATCTGGGATCGCCAATCCAAAGACGGAATCATCGGATCCCGAGGAGGTGGCTACGTCATCCCTTGCACGGCGGAAGCAGTCAGCATCCTGCAAGACATCATCCCCGCCATCCACGTCAGCGATGAGATCACTCTCCGCTTGAAGCAGATGGATGGGTTCGAGCCGATGATCGCACGAGTACGAGAGGCCGGCGTCAACCCCGGCTTCCCGTTCCCCCTCGACAAGGTCAAGATCACGCCGTACGAGCACCAGGTCGCCGCTCACGCGCTCGGGTGTAGCCTCCTAATGGAGAAGCCAGGCTACGCCCTGCTGCACGACATGGGGCTAGGCAAGACGCTCACGAGCCTAGCGATGATCGCCACCCTCGGGCATAAGCTCAACCTCGTGCTATGTCCTAGCGCAGTCATTGGCGTGTGGGCACAGGAGATCGCCAAGTTCTGCCCCACCATGGTAGCCCTACCGCTCACCGGCCCGACAGTAAAGCGAGCAGGTCAGCTAGTCCTGTCCACTACAGTAGACAAGCCCGAGGGCGACGACCAGTTAGTAGTCATCACAAACTATGAGAGCATCCACCGCGACGTATTCATGAAAGCCCTCGTCGCCACAGACTTCGGCTTAGTCATCGCCGACGAGGCACACCGCCTAAAGGATCCTGGCACGAAGCAATCAAAGGCAGCGCGGAAGATTGCGATGGGTGCGAAGCGCGTGGCATCCACCGGCACCCCCACCGACAAAGCACAAGACTGGTACGGCGTGTACCGATGGCTCGACACAACAGTATTCGGTTCCAGCCGCACGAACTTCACAGCCCGCTACTTCCACACGTACGCACTACCCACGGGCGCGATCATCATCGACCGCCCACGAGAAGAAATGCTTGATGATCTCCTCGGCCGCGCACACAGCATCGCTCACGCTGCGCGGAAAGAAGATGTCATCGACCTACCAGACAAGATTGATGTAGACATCCCAGTCACGCTAGAGCCCGCAGCGATGAAGCACTACCGCGAGATGAAGAACGAAGCCCTCACGTTCCTCGACAGTGGCGAGGCAAGCGTTGGGGCGCACACCCTCACGCGCCTACTACGACTCCAGCAAATCACTGGTGGATTCCTTGAAGATGAGAGTGTGAGCATGGCGAAGCTCACCGCCCTCAAGAGCATCGTTAGCGATATCGTGGATCAGGGTGAGCAGGTGGTTATCTTCTGCCGCTTCACTGCTGAGATCGACGCGGTGCAAGAACTCTTATCGAAGCTCGGGTTGGAGCATGGCACGATAGACGGCCGTGTCGCTATCGGCGAAGCGAGAGATAACGTGATCGCAGGATTCCAAGCGGGCGCGCTCGACGCTGTGGTCGTACAGTGGCGAGCCGGTGGCGCGGGCATCACACTCCACGCCGCATCGAAAGCAGTGTGCTACTCCACCAGTCATAGCCTTATCGACTGGCTCCAGGGTAGGGATCGTATCCACCGCATCGGGCAGGACTCGACGTGCTACTACTACAATCTTGTCGCGGAGAATACGGTGGACGTGAAGATTCTTGAAGCGCTCCGAGAGAAGGGCGACATCGCTAACTACTCGGTTCACGAGTGGCGCAAACTTCTTTCCTAATAGGAAAACAAGAGTTGCATCCGACGAGTCGGATACGATGATCAAACAAATCGGGAGGGATACAAAAGATGAATACAGCAGAGTGCAAACATTGTGGGACAAGGCGACCAGTTGTCTCCACGTTCCAATGGGAGAACGGCAAGAGAGTAGCAGTCGTTCTGTGCCGACCATGCGCTGATAGTGAAGCGTCGCTAATCCGCCACCTCAACATCCTCGAATCCCTAGGGGGACGAGTCTATGTTTGAGTGGATCTGGTACGACCTACTTCTCTACCCCGCAGCCTGGACGACTGGGCTACTCGCGGCAAGCATTCTCATCCTATGGGTGGGACTATCCAACGAAACCAACGAATCAGGAGACAACGATGGTATTGACAGTACAAGATGAAATCAGGGCACTAACCCTCCTCGAATCCCAGTACGCCAAAGCACAAGCCGAAGCGGACGACATCAAGAAGATGATCAACGACGCGGAGCAGCGAGTCATCGAAGCCCTCGCCGACAGCGGCACAGACTCCATCACAGTAGACGGACGCAGCTACAAGGTGGACGTTGTTCCCTTGTTTAGTCCGTGTGCGGGGATGGCTGACCTGGCCGTGAAGTGGATCACTGAGAATGGTGGCGAGGATCTCGTCAAACCATCCATGCACCACAAGCGTAGGGACGCGTTCCTGAAAGAGGTTCTCTTGGATGATGATGGCGAGTGGAGTATCCCCGAGGATCTCATCGGTATCGTTGACGTATTCGAGAAGCCACGACTAATCAAAAGGAAAGCACGATGAACGTACCCACACGAGATGCAGCAGAACGACTCGCAGAAATCGAGGAACATATCCCCCTCGCATTCGACTACCTAATGTCCCTCATGCGAACAGGGCAAGCAGTCCTATCAGCAGCGATGGTAAGGCGAGTATTGACCGTGGGGCTAGAGTATGGGGAGGCGAGTTATGTCAAGAGTAAGCACGATCTTCGCGTGGATATTATCGAGGAACTCGC
>CAZBRN010000055.1:0-6292 GCA_964494545.1 uncultured Candidatus Saccharibacteria bacterium
GACGCCTTGTTCTACGCCGTACTGCATCAATCATACGAATCAAGATTCAAGACAGAGGAATCAGAAGATGAGTGAGATCGACGACCCCCACGGATCAGTCGCCAAAGTAGAAACCCGCGTATACCCCCTGCATAGGATCACTATTAGTCGAAGGACTAGAGGATCCGCAAGCAAGAAACGTGTGGTGAATGTGATGGCGTATTGTTCGTGCGGGTGGGATACTCCAGTGTTCCAACTCAACTCGGAGATGGATAACGCTATCGACGAGCATCTCAATGGTTAGGATCTGCTCGGACTGCCACGAAAGAATCCCCGACACAGCCTCGTGCTGGAGAGTTGGGGAGCTAAAAAAGTGTAACGCCTGCATGGGCTTTACAGTCAAAACAAATCAGGAGCAAGGAAACAATGAGTAAAGAAATCGCAGTAACCAAGACACAAGAACTCGTATCATTCGACACGAGCCTCGCAGCCGACCTCGACCCCGCCGACTTCGCCGACCTCACCGTAGGCGACCTCGACCGGATCGACGTAAAGAACGGAGCCTACGTGCTACGTGGAGACTCGGGACAAGAGGAGCGAGTGCAAGAGTTCGACGGTGTAATCGTACACAGCCACAACGCCTCTGTGCTGTGGCTCTCCGACGACGACGACTCTAGCCCCGCCGCATACTCCAATGATGGCCTCACACAGGTCGTTACAGAGGATGGTCGTAAGCTCGCCGCAGAACTCGGACTACCCGTACCACTAGAGGATATGGAAGCCTGCCCCTATAATCAGTTCGGCAGCGTTGAGATCCTCGGGAAGCAGGGGCGTGGCAAGGCTACGAAGAATATGCGCCGGCTATACATCTGGCGCGAAGGACTCGTACTACCAGAGATCCTCAACGTCAGCCCCACCGGACTACGCGAGGAGCGCAACTACCGCATCAAGGGAGCATCACGATTCGGTGGATACTCCAAGGTAGTCACGCACTTCACACTCGAAGCGCAGAAGGCTGGCACCCGTGAGTGGAGCATCCCAGGATACTCAGTCGCAGGCAAGCTCGACCCTGCCACACAAGCACAAGCCGACATGTATCGGCACCTTGTAGAGAAGATCGGGTCAACACCTAAACCACCAGTTGTTGCGGAAGCGACTGTCGTAACCGAGGAGTCTGAGGAGTTCCCGTTCTAATGGGGGACTTACTCGGCAAAGAGGGAGCCGCGCTATGCGCGAACTTCCTCGGATGCAAAAAGTACATCCTCTCCTATAAAGCAGGGTCAAAGATATGTAGTGGGTGCTTCGCAGAAATCACCGCCCACACCGCTATATCTCGACTCATCGACGACGCACTAGACCCCGTACTGGGAGCTACTAACTCGAACAGTCCACAAGTAATCATGGATCGGTTCGTTGATGTGGTAGTCCAAATACGGGAACAGTTCGCCGAAGAAGGCTATGATGACATTACCCCCTCGGAAGTAGGGAGTCTCGTCACGCACCGCATACTCAAGCGGTTAGCTGATATGGAGAATCAAGTACGCCTCGCCGCCTATCACAACTAGACGGCAACACTAGCGACGGGGCCGTCACCATTCGGGAGATGGTGGCGGCCCCTAAGTATCTAAATAGCAGGAGAATCATATGGACAAGCTAATGTCTATGCGTGGTGACAACTTTCAGAGGAGAACTCTGCGAGAGTGGATTACCCGTAAGCCCAGGGTATGCGCGTTTGACGTGCGCCCCCCCGTGGGAGCGGAGATCGGTGACGTATACCGCAATGAGAGAACTTCCGAAGTGATGTTTGTCGCGTCTAAGGACGGGTTCGCTCGGGGGTGGGGGGCAGTCAACATGCAGCCAGTCCGCCCCGGCGACCTCTTCTACCGCATAGGCAACGCGCTCAGAGAAAACCAATAGCACTAAGCACCGAAATAGCAGGAGAATCACCGTGGCACACGCCGACACGCAAGCAGTCAACATGAAGAACGAGGCACTCAAACTCGCCTCTGAGGGATTCCACATCATCCCCCTCCGAGGGAAGATCCCCGTCACCCGCTCCGGCTCCAAAGACGCGACACTCTCCTACGAACAAATAGATAAGTGGTGGACATCCACCCCCGACGCGAACATCGGAATCGCTACCGGATTAGAGCATGAACTCGGCGGCAAAGTAATCGTCATCGACGTAGACGGCCCCGAAGGCGAAGCCTCCATGCAACGACTCGTCCAAGACCACGGCCCCCTCCCCCCCAGTCTGCGAGTCAAGACTGGCGGCGGCGGCTGGCACCTATATTTTCGTGTTCCGCTTGAAGCGGACGTACGCAATAGCCAGGCACAGAAGCAGGGATGGTCGAAGATAGACATACGCGGCACAGGCGGATACGTCGTCGCACCACCAAGCCTGCACGACTCCGGCGAACGATACTCATGGCACGACCACAATAAGTATCCCGGCCTCGCCATGCTCGACGGTATCTGGCTAGGACTCCTCACCAAGAAAGAACGACCGGGGCAGACCACACTCACCGCCACCATCGTAGACGGCGAATCAAAGAGCGAGAAGATCAACGTAGTAGAAGGCGGACGCAACACGTACCTCACCTCCAAAGCCGGAGAGATGCGAGCATTAGGAATGCCAGGCGTAGCCATCGCCGCCGCACTCAAAGAACTCAACCGGCGCGAATGCAAGCCACCCCTCGACGCTGACGAGGTAGAGCGCATCGCTAACGGAATGGAACGCTACCACCACGAGGACAAGGCAAAGCTCGGCATCCACGATCTTGAAGCAGCCAAGGGAATCAGTGACCGCCTCGAAGAACTCTACGAACACAACCCCGCCGCAGCCATGGAACCCGACGTAGTAGCAGCGATGAGCATCCTCAAAGACGAGGATCTCGGCGAGTACGCGCGCGCGTGTATCTTAATAAAGAAGAAGGGTCAGATGCGATGGCTCGAACAAGCCATCAAACAGCATCGTGCGAAGCAAGCACAAGACCAGATGGCGAAACTCAAAGAACACACCCCGATGGATGACGAGCCAATCAAACTCGTCATCCCCGACAAGTTCCAATGCTCTGACAGTGGAGTATGGGCAATCGTCGGCGACGGTGACGGCGACTCGCTAGAGCGAGTCCTACCCGTACCACTACTCATCGTCAACCGCATGAAGGACGTACGCACCGGGGACGAACGCATCACCCTCACATGGAAACGTGACAACGACTGGCACGAAACCCATTGCGAGGCTTCCACCACCGCGTCAGCACAGAAGATCATCGCACTCGCCGACCATGGCCTACCCATCGACTCCACCAGCGCAATGAATACTGTGCGCTACCTGACCGCGCTCGCCGCCGCGAACCCACAGATACCCGTGGTGAAGCTTACGCGCACGACAGGATGGTTAGGGTCTAGCCAGTTCTATCCTGGAGCAGCCGAAGGGATAGAGTACGCTCCAGACGATTTCAGTCTCAAGCATGGACTCACCCCAGCAGGGGAACTCGGCGACTGGGTAGGGATCATCGCACCCCTACGCGAGCAGTACCCAGCATTCCGCCTACAACTATCCGCCTCGTTCGCGGGGCCACTCCTCCAGAAGGTCGGGGGCAGGGGCTTCGTCGCTCACATCTGGGGGCGTAGTGGTGGAGGTAAGACCGCGACACTCCTCGCCGCCGCCTCAGTATGGGGATCCGAGAGTACGATGAAATCGTTTATGACCACACGCTACGCACTCACCGTCGCCGCATCACAACGCAACGGGCTACCACTCTGCATCAACGAGAAGCAACTCGCCACCTTCAGAGCCGACCGAGTTCTCTACGAACTCGTCGAAGGCGTCAGCAAGGGGCAAGGCGCAAAGAGCGGTGGACTCAGGGAAGAACTCCGATGGCTCTGCCCCATCCTCACCAACGGAGAGTCCCCTATCGTTGACTATGACTCTGAGCAAGGAACACAAACCCGTAGCCTCGACATAGAGTGTGAACCAATCACAGACGAAGCCACAGCAGCGAGCCTCTACGGACTACTCAAAGAAAACCATGGCACCGCTGGCCCAGAGTTCGCACGAAACCTCGTCACCCTCGACACAGAAGTAGTCAAAGCTGACCATAAGAAGATCGTACGCCTGTTAGAGGCAGACCACTCCGACTACACAATGAGCCACGTCGCCACCATAGGGACGATAGCGCTCGCCGATTACTACTCAAATAAGTGGGTGTTCGGATTCGACGATAACAAGGCTCTTGCCAATACGATTGCGTGGGCCAACAAGTTCATCGAACAACACCTCGACAGGAAGCAGGACATCAACCAGGGCGAGAGCGCGTACGAGATGGTATGCGAGGTCATCCATGCCAACCTCGGAGAGCATGTAGCCACCAGTAAGGGAGCTGCTACGAAGGGTGAAACTTGGGGATTTATTAGCGGCGATTATTGCTACATACTCCCCTACTACTTGCGAAAAATCATTGATGGTAGTGGACATAACTCGAACACTCGTCCATTTTTGCGCGAGCTAAATCGGATGGGACTTATAAAAAGCGAGCATCGAGGAGGAAAAACTCGATATGGAATCAGAGGATCTGGTGGAGTTTTGTATAACGTGATTTCTATTTCCGTAAATAGCATCACGCACTCGGAAGAAAGTGACCCTAAAAACGTGGAAGTGTACTGATTTGGTCACTCTTTTTGAGTCGAGTGTCCAAGCGTTTTTGGCTCAACCAAGCGGATGCGCCTTTATATACTAACGTATTGGACACTTTGGACACTATTTATAGTGTCCACTATAGGGGACTTTAGCTAACAGCCTATGGCTTAGTTTATATTCTCCTTAGACGCACGTTTTTTTGGTGTACAGAGTGTACAAGTGTCCAAACAGCGAAGATAGCTTGCAAGTTGAAGGTGGTAAAAAGTGGGAGAAGGATATTTATCAACGAGGATCATCAAGTGGATCAACTCACAGCCAGGGTGCAGAGCAATCAAGATGCACTCAGGGCCACACCAAGGCCGAGGCGAACCAGACATCTTCGCATCCATTAGAGGACGCATGATGGTGGTAGAGACAAAGCTCCCCGGCAAGGGGGGCACCATTACCCAGATCCAACGGTACATGCTCCAACAATGGAGATCGGCCGGAGCAATGGCCAGTAGCGCGACAACCCTAGAAGAGGTACAATCCATAGTCCATCAACTAATACTGGAGGATGATACCTATGGCTCGCAATAACGACGCCGCCCTATCCATGTTCCTCACATGGAAAGCCTACGACCTCATCGAAATCGTCGAACGCGACGGCAACGAACCCTTCTCAGTAGACCGCGCCCACGAAATATGGGGCGACGGAAAATGGAAACACGAAACCACACAACGCAGACTCAGCAAGTATTGTGAACGAAGCGCAAAGAGTATCCCCATCCTCGAACGGGCAGGATACGCCCTATCGGGCGACCGCTACCCACAACGCTTATACCAAGTAACCGAAGCAGGATTCGCAATGAAAGCACTCGCCGATCTACGCATGGAGAAGTACATGCCACCAGAGGAGGAGGTATGATAAGCGTATGCCGATCTACAGCTTTGACCACCACAAGCACGGACGATGGCGACGCAACCTGCGCCTCGCCCGCATAAGAGTGTTTCGCCGATGAGAATACCGAAGCTCACCGATGCAGTCACAAGGATCACAGCGGGAACCTCGGCCACCCCCGACGTGACGTACCGCGTGACGGGCAAACACATCATGGTCGTGCAACTAGAAGCATCCGCTTCGGCGGCGGGGACGGTATCAATCCTTGGTTCTATAGACCAGGACGAGGACTCCGCAGTATTCCCTATAGTCGAATCGGTAGGAGTGTCCGCGTCAAGCGTCCACCTACGATGGTTCGCAGACATGCCACTACACCTCATAAGGATTAGTCTCGGTGGGGTGGTGGCTGGCACGGTGACAGTTAAAACGACGGAAGCCGATTTTTAGTCATGGGTGTCATCAGATCACAGTCGTCAAGTATACAGATCCTAGTGGTGAACGGCGGCACAGGCGTCACCTATATAGGAGAAGCGGTAAGTGGCACCGCTACGAGTGCGGCCAGGTGGAGGATTCGCAAACTCGTAGACACCAGTGGAGACTTAGCCATCACATTCGCAGACGGCAATAAGAATATGGATAACGTCTGGGACGACAGGGCATCCCTAACATATAGCTAGAGGCGGAGCGCATGGCACTAAAGGTTTACAACGGCACAAACTGGGATGATTGCCTTGGCACTCAGACTATTCACGCTTCCACGAATACGTCGCTGACGACGACGTTCTCAG
>CAZBRN010000056.1:0-6248 GCA_964494545.1 uncultured Candidatus Saccharibacteria bacterium
ACTATACTCTAGCCACTTAGTACTATTCTTCTGGCAAATAGCGAGAATAATTAGTATCATAAGGCTATGAATCAATCGGGTGGTGTTGGACTTGAGAAGTCCTTGGGGTTAACGTTGCAACGAGCACGGCAAAAAGCTGGGCTTACTCAGCAAGCAATGTGTCAACGGGCAGGCTTGAGCTATTCTACACTCGCCAAAATAGAGAGAGGTGCCATTAAGTCGCCGTCTATCTTCACAATAAAACAGATTGCTGAAGTATTAGGATCATCACTTGATGATTTAGTGGGAAGCGTTAATGGCAAACATGATAACAAAAAGACCACCAAAAGTGGCGTTCGTTTTGTCTACTTCGATATCAACGGCTGTTTGGTTCGTTTTTTCCATCGAGCTTTTACGGCAATGGCAGCCGATACTGGTGTTTCGCCAGATAGTATCGAGACGGCGTTTTGGCAGTATAACGACGCTATTTGTACGGGTGAGATGACCACCGAAGAGTTCAATCGTAAACTTGCTAAAGATTTAGGGCTCGAATCGCTTGATTGGGAGAAGTACTACCTCGACGCCGTAGACCCAATTCCTGAAATGCATGACTTAGTACGTTGGGCAGCTGAAAATTATTCGATTGGTCTTCTTAGTAACATCGGAAGTGGGTTTATCGATATTATGATCAAAGCCGGCCTGCTTCCTGACGTAGCGTACGACGCTATTGTCGACTCTTCGAAGGTTGGCGTCATCAAACCAAGCCCTAAGATTTATGAGATTGCTGAAGCCATGGCTGGCGTGCCCGGCAACGAGATACTTCTTGTTGATGACACACGGGCTAACCTGATCCCCGCAGGACACGCTGGATGGCATGTAATGTGGTTTAACGACTATGATTCCAAAGAATCCACCGATCGCGTTCGTGCGGCCTTAGAACCCGCCTAGAGGACCCGCCTAGAGGTTTCTCCTCTAACAGGGGAGGAATATGTGATTTAGCTGAGTCGGCTGATTTCGGCATCGAGTGTCGAGAGAATTGCTTTCGCATCCGTTAGAGACTGCTTAGTCTCATCTACGATTTTTTGAGGCGCGTTATCGACATAGTTCTTGTTTGCAAGTCGTGTCTCAAAGTTAGCGATTAAGCTCGTTTGTTCTAGCTGTCTTGTCTTGAGTTGTTTAGCATATGAGGTAAGTACTTCATCGGAAATATCGAGCCAGACATTTTGTTTGATCGATTTAAGCTTGAGTCCCCTACCCTGATCGGTAAGCTTGATGCTTCCTGTTCGAGCGAGGCCGGCAATCAGCTCGGCATTATCTCCAATCGTTGCTGCTTGATGAATGATCTGTGGCTTGGATAGGTTCATGGCTTTAGAAAGTTGTCGGATCTCGGTAATTGCTTGGATGAGATCTTCGAATTTACGAGCTTTCGGTTTGGACGCGTTAGGGATAGTTGGCCAACTGGAAGTAATAAGGATTTCATCGCTCCAGGATAACTCCTGCCAGATGGCTTCAGTAATAAACGGCGCAAACGGGTGACACAGTTTCAAAATGCTCGATAAACCAAATTTGAGAACACTTGGGTTGGGGCTAATTTTGGACGCTTCGAGATACCAGCTAGCGAAATCATCCCACACGAAGTGATAGAGCGTATCGTAGGCTTCGCTCAGACGCATCGTATCAAGATATGAGGTTGCTACCTCTGTTGTATGTTGTAACTTTGTCAACAGCCAATGATCAGCGTCGCTGACTGGTGTTGGCTCACTTGGGACATCTTGATCACCAATTTGCTCCTGAATGAATCGAGCAACATTCCATAATTTATTACAGAAATTGCGTGCACCGATAACCTTCGATTCATCATAAGGACGGTTATTCCCAGCCGATTCTCCCGAAATAATACCCATACGGAAGGCGTCTGAGCCAAACTCCAAAACTTTGTCGATAGGATTGACTACGTTGCCCTTACTTTTGCTCATTTTCTGACCGTGTTCATCTTGAATAAGGCCATGAAGATAGACCGTTTCAAACGGTATGGTGCCAGTGTTGTAGAGTCCAAACATGATCATACGACTCACCCATGGGTAGAGAATATCGGCTCCAGTTTCCATGACGCTTACCGGATAGAATTTGGCGTAATCTTTACCGTCAGGAAAATCGAGTGTGGCATACGGCCACGAGCTACTGCTAAACCAGGTATCAAAAACATCCGGATCACGGTGGTAAACCACGCCATCTACCGTGATGGTTTCTTTGGTCACTCGCTCATCAAAAATCCACTTTGTTGCATCTTGGCTGCTTTGAAACGCCGGAATTGGGATGCCCCAAGCGATCTGGCGACTTATATTCCAGTCACGTAGTCCTCCTAGGTAAGCAATCAGCTGCTTCTTTTTTACCTTAGGGAAAAAGGCGATTTCTTCCGTCTTTAATGTCTTGATCGCTTCTTTGGCGAGCGGAGCTGTATCTATGAACCATTGTTCTCGAAGAAGTGGTTCGATAACCGTACCGCACTTATAGCAATGACCAATGCTGTGAACTATCTCTTCCCTTTTCGCGAGTAAATCTTGGGCGATAAGGGTGTTTACTACTTTTTCGCGTGCCGATACGACATCAAGTCCGATAAATTCTTCTGGTGCTTCGTGCGTGATCATACCGTCGTGTCCGATGATGCTAATTCGAGGAAGATCATGCCGTTCTGACATATCGTAGTCGTTCTGATCATGGGCAGGGGTGATTTTGACCGCACCGGTGCCAAATTTCATATCTACAAAATCATCAGCAATAATCGGAATATCTCTGTTAGACAGGGGTAGACGGACCGTTTTGCCAACGAACTTGGCATATCGTTTATCTTTCGGGTGGACCGCCACGGCTACATCACCAAGCATGGTTTCGGGGCGAGTTGTGGCGACTACTACTACCCCGTTGCCATCGCTGAGCGGGTATCGGATGTGCCATAAATGGCCTTTTGATTCCTTATGAGATACTTCGATATCGGCAAAACCAGTACCATGATAGGTACAGAAGTTTACCAGTTTTTGAGCTCGATACACGAG
The DNA here is from genome assembly GCA_964494545.1 of uncultured Candidatus Saccharibacteria bacterium. Classification (GTDB taxonomy): domain Bacteria; phylum Patescibacteriota; class Saccharimonadia; order Saccharimonadales; family AWTP1-31; genus JAPLYT01. The sequence continues at coordinate 3,033 of CAZBRN010000056.1, forward strand.
CCCATCGTCCCACATTTTTTTAAAGCTCGCATAGGCTTGTTTGACGATTTTATTATCGAGGGTATAGGTATAACGACTCCAATCAACGCTAGCACCGAGCTGCCGAAATTGAGTTTCATAATTGTCTTTATTCTCAGCAACAAAATCCCAGATTTGCGAGTATAACTCTTCTCGGGTGAAATCAAATCGGCTCTTCCCTTGCGCCGCCAAGTGTTTCTCATACACTACCCATGTCTCAAAGCCAGCGTGATCTGCGCCAGGCAGAAGTAATGAGGCTTCGCCCTTCATCCGGTGATAGCGGACGGCAATATCCTCTACTGCAAATCCAAGACCATGACCAATATGAAGATTGCCGTTGGCATTTGGAGGTGGTATAACGATACTAAAAGACTTTTTACTACCCCTGTTCTTGGGCTTAAATGCGTGGTTTTGTTCCCACAGCTCATAGATCTTGGTTTCATGGTCGGATGGATTATATGTTTTGGGTAGATTCATGATAGTTACTCGTACACCTTGATAGCGTTATTGCAAAGCCGGTACATAGTCCACTTCTCTGCTTTTAATTATTCACCTGTTCAATACAAAGGTATAGTACCACCTCTGTTGGGTTGCACGCAATACGATGTTATTCCACGTGGAAAACATGAGCAATATAAACCAGCACTTTGTTCGCAAAGTGTTCGTATATGATGCCCATTGTATCCCCTAACTTTTTCAAAAAGTGTGTAGCCCCACGAGTTTTGCAAGACTACACAAATGTTTGTTTTCAAACATACGATACACCCATGTAAACACAAGCGTCAATATTGACAAATAAGCATAAACATGATAGTCTACCACTGAATATATAAAATAGTATCACCTTATGCCATCGATTCACGAACAACAATCTCAACCAGATTTTGCTATAAGCCAAGCTCCAGTAGACGAAGTGCTCTCTGAAATCGCATGTTTCGACGATTATATCGCTGTGTGGGGAGTCACGCCTACCGAGGGCGGACATATTATGCATGACAGCAAAGATACACCGTTTTATGTTGTTCATACTGATCGACGAAAAACCGGAGGAGTGCTGGTAGGGACCGATATAACCGTCTTTGATATAGAACATGGTCAGCCGGTGGGTTACGGAACGGTAAGTTCGTATCGTCCTGGTGCCACTAATGGGCTGCCATATGTTGGTTATACCGAAACACTTGGTGGAAACGAAAAAGAAGGGTGGGGGACTCGTCGCCTTAGGCTTATGAATGCCCTGAGCCGGAATTATTTTAATCTGCCACTGTATTCGAGTCTAGAAAGTGAAGGCACAAATAAGTTGGCGTCACCATTATGGGAGCGGTTAACCCAGCTGGGTGAGGCCGAAGAAGTGACCATACATGGGCGTCAGGGTTGGCGATTTTTATAGAATTACATCGATAGATTTGGATTGATGTCGAGCGTATAGGGGTCGGCAGTAGGTTGATCGTGAAGCATTTTAAAGCAGCCCAACGTTGCGATCATGGCACCATTATCGGTGCATAGTTTTGGATCTGCGTACTCGATATTTATTGGAATTCTGTCACTCAGTTGTCGTCTAAGTTCGGGACTGGCTGCTACACCACCTCCGATGACCACCGAGGAAGGGGAGAACTCTTGGTACGCTCGGACGGTTTTATCAACGACGGTTTCAATGGCTACGCGCTGGAAGCTTGCTGCGACATCGGCTTTCTGAGACTCACTGAGTAGCTCTGCGAGCTTAAAGCTAGGGAAGTCGTGACTTTTACCGCATATTTTTTGCACTGTCCTTAGAACGGCTGTTTTAGGCCCTGAAAAGCTATAGTTATATGGATCTTTCAATTGAGCTTTCGGAAATTCAAAGGCATGAGGGTCGCCATCTTTTGCAGCGCTCGCGATACTTGGGCCACCAGGGTAGGGGAGGCCAAGCACTTTTGCTACCTTATCGAATGCTTCGCCAATGGCATCATCAAGGGTTTGCCCCAAGAGTGTATAGTCGAAATGATTACGAAACAGTACTAATTGACTGTGTCCACCACTAACTATGAGCGCCAAAAGTGGGAACTTTGGTTCTTCGGCAGGGAATTTGAGTTTTGAAGCTACATTCGGAGAGCCAGAAGTAATAAAGTTGGCATATACGTGTGCTTCTACATGATTAATGGCATAGAGCGGTTTATTGCGACTTATCGCCAAGGTTCGGGCGGTAGTAACGCCGACGAGTAAACATCCGCCAAGTCCGGCGCCGTAGGTAACTGCTATTCCATCGATATCGTTCCATAGATCATCCATTGTTGGTTTCTTGGAAGAGCCTTCATAGGCATCGAGGAGAGCCTGCTCTATGACCGGAGTGATTGATTCAATATGACTTCGCGCAGCAATTTCTGGCACCACACCACCGTACTTCACATGGATATCCATGCTTGAAGCAACTACATTTGAAAGTAGTCGTGGGCCATGGGTGTTCTCGATCTCGACTACTGCAGCAGCAGTTTCATCACAACTCGACTCGATACCAAGAATTTTCATGTGCTTATCATACCCTGAACGACGGTAAAGTGCACAACCACCTCTGTTAATAAGGTGCATTCATATAAACACAAGCAAAAACCAATGCAAGCATAATAATATTGACAAAAGTCAAACAATTTGCTAGAATAGGGTTATTGCGAAATGAAGAACTTCGCTAGCAAAAACAAAAAGTCAAAATAATTATATAAAAAGGAATTATCAACAATGAGTACAATCGAACAAGCACCACAAGCACCAACACAAGCACTTCCCCCAACTGAAGTTTATCAAAGAGAAGTTTTAGCCGATGCTAGCGGCCAGACTGCCCCTGAATCACTTCAGGATCAACTTTCTACGGTACCCGACCAAACTCCTGGCGAAGGATTGCCATGGGAAGCAGATGCTAAAAAAGCTAAATACGATGAATTCCAAGCTGATTTGGTTGCTATTCAAAGCGCAGTCAAAAAAGCTCGTCATGCAAAACAGGGCAATGACCGTAGTGGACACGCTAATGCAATGGAAGAAATTAACTCTGTAGTAGACTCTTTCAGAGGCAAATACAACGTTACCCCTGATTATTACGATGCTATTGATAAAGCTATTGATCGAACTGAAGATTCTGAAGGTCAAGCTGGTCAGCCTCCTGTCTATAGAAATGAAGAAGGGTTGACTCGAGAGCAAATTGAAAGCCGTGATGCCTTCAATAACAAGTCA
>CAZBRN010000057.1:0-6169 GCA_964494545.1 uncultured Candidatus Saccharibacteria bacterium
AGGACTTGAACCTCCACGCCTTGCGGCACTAGTCCCTCAGACTAGCGTGTCTACCATTCCACCACTCGCGCTTATATGTTGTAAAAGAACCCTCCAATAGTACTTCATCAGGGGTAAAAACTCAAGTCCTTATCGTTTTTTATGGAAATGGTGTTTTCGGTAACTTACCTTTTTGGCATAACGTTCTGCAAAAGACGTCAAGCCACGGAACGAGACAAATACCAACATCAGATTTATCGGTAACGCTACGTACGCTTTTACGTGTATCTGGTAAACAATCAAAAGGCTTGCGCCAATGATGCTATCAAGTTCATAGAACAAAGATGAATGTCTCCATCGGCCTGAGGATGTTCGATACAACCCAAACAGAATAAAGAGCATGCCAATGATACCGGTGATTACATAGGGATCGCGATAATTCATCTACTACGTCCTTGGTAAATGATGACCAAGATGTTCCATAGAATATTCTTGGCGCAATAATGGCTTGACGTCGTCTAGTGTTACGTCGATTTTAACGCCTGGGTTGAGTGTGCCATACGGATCAAATATTTGTTTTACTTTTTGAAATACGGTGTAGATCGCTTCGCCATAGAGCTGTTTGAGGTACGGCGCTCGGAGTCGTCCGTCGTTATGTTCCCCGCTAGTGCTCCCGCCCATGCCAATAACCATAGAATAGTATTCGTCGATAATCTTAAATGCTTTTTGCCGATCACCAACTTGAGAAAGATCTAAGAACGGCTGCATATGCAAGTTTGCGTTGCCAGCGTGGCCCCAAACTGCGATCTTAAGACCATGTTTTTCAAACAGTGCATAGCAGGCCTTGATATACTCATGGAATTTTTCGCTAGGCACGATACCGTCTTCGATGATTGGCAGTGCCTTTACGTTTCCATCACTATGAGACACTACTGCTGCAGCGCTGTGTCGGATTCGCCATAGCTCTTCTTTTGCCGAGTCTTCTGTCTCTAACACAAAATTCACATTGGCTTTTGTCAAAATCTTTGAGACTCGTTTGGCCATTTTCTTCTGTAGCCGGGCGTTTGCATTGTCGAATTCAATGAGAACAATCAGCTTATGGAATGGTTTTGTGACAATACCTTTGAGCTGATTTGGGTGGTGCTCGTCAATAAACTTGAGGAGATTTTCGTCAACCAATTCCATGGCGCTTGGTGTTTCAGGCAATTTCTTAATTTCATGGATCACCGACTCGGCAACTTGGAGGTCGTCAAAGAAAGCAGCGATGAGCGTAGTCTCGGTATTATGCGGAACGGTCTTTATGGTCGCTTCAGTGACTACGCCGAGCGTTCCCTGAGAACCCACAAGAAGCGGCGTCAGGTCGAATGACCCATCTTTTCGTTTGATGTCTGCGAGATCGTAGCCTGCGGAGTTTTTACTTACGTTGAGTTGCATGCCTACTATAGTTTTCTTGTTGTCCTCGAGTAGGCCATCGAGTGCTCGGTAAAGTTCTCCCTCGAGCGTGGTGAGGCCTTTTTTCTTGCTCAGTTCACGCTTGCTTAAGCGTTTGGTCTCGATAACTTCTCCATTCGCGAGAACTACCCGCAAACTTTTAACAAAATCACGGGTATTGCCATACTTGAGCGTTTTTTCTCCACTGGCATTGTTGGCGATGGCACCACCAACCGTACTATATGCCATCGATGATGGATATGGTGGCAAAAATCGGCCGTGCGTATGAAGGGTTTGCTGAAGCGTAGCATAATTGATGCCAGGCTCGATAACAACATCGCCAGACTTGCCGTCAAATTCAAGAATTCGATTCATGTGAGCAGGAAAAACCAGCATTGCGCCGCTTCCTACAGCCGCACTGCCTTGGTCGGTACCGCTCCCTCGAGCGGTAATAGGTATCACTCGACCGCGCTCTGCAAGTTGCCAGGTAAATCGTGCAACTTTACGAACGTCTGATTCATTGCCAGGGTAGACAATTACTGCAGGGGTAACGGTAAAGACACCGCCGTCTGTGGAGAAATATTTCCGGAGTGCCGGTGTGTGCATTACCTCGCCGCTTAAATGTTCTTGAAGATATTGCGCAACTTTACTCATGAATTGTTTATTCCCGTACCCTTAAAGCGTTAGTGTTTCTTATAGATATAATACCACAGTCCGTTGTCTGGAATTTAGGCATGTTATGGTGCCGTAGAGAGGACTATCGCACATTTTTGACTATGTCAAAAACACTCTTCCACTGCGGTGTGCTCGAAGCAAGCTTCTGTGCGCGTCCTCGTTCCACGAACCTCCACCCTTCGGGATCGGAGATTCTAGCCCAAGACCAATTTATAAAGCCATCGCTGCGGATGGCTTCTCAAATTGGTGCCGTAGAGAGGACTTGAACCTCCACAGGATTGCTCCTACTACGTCCTGAACGTAGCGCGTCTACCATTCCGCCACTACGGCACATCTTTTATCTTGTTCAAGTATATTTTATAGGACTTGGTCACGTTCCGCGACCCCGAAACTTCATCTTTGAAAAACAAGTTTTCAAGAGAAGATTTACTTGCACAATGCCACCGGCATTGCTCACCTCCACAGGATTGCTCCTACTACGTCCCGCAACGCATACGCGTCTACCATTCCGCCACTACGGCACAATTAACCTGTTAATTCTAAGCTATAACCAGTTATTAATCAAAATCACATTTTACTCACCTGTTAGAGGAGAAACCTCTAGATTTTGGGTTGGTTGGTTTCGCGGATCATCCAGTTATCGACATTGTTGAGGCGGTCAGCGCCGTTATTCATGACTTCTTGGTTGAAGTTGAAGAGTGGGTCGCGAACAACATAGAGGTATCGTGGTTGATAGAGTGACACTGCAGGTGCATCGCTAATCCACGCCTCGAGGAATGATTTGTATTTGATAGTTCTGGCGGTGTCTTCACTACGCGTCCGTCCAGCTTCGAGGGCTTTATCGGCTTGTACTGACGTGTACTTGGAAAAGTTGAGGTGATTTGGTGATCGTAAGTCTGCCTGAGAACTGTGCCAGTACGCGAAGACGTCTGGATCAGGACCAATGGATATCCCGTAGAGGAGCGCATCGTATGAATGCTGGGCGATGAGTGATTGAAGTTCATCATCTTTTTGAGGAGCTATGGTAACGTCTACTCCAATTTTGGCCCATTGCTTTTTGAGTTCATCGGCAACGATTTTATATGAGCTTGTATCTTGGGTGGTCAGTATATAGCTGAGTTTGACCTTATCTTTATAGCGGAAATTATTATCACCCATTTTCCATCCAGCTTCATCGAGAAGTTTGTTAGCAATATCAAGATTATTCGTTCGCTGAACGACGCTCGGATCGTATCCAAGCTGACCTCGAAGTAATGGACTGTTGCTCGGCAATACAGGACGACCAATTTGAGTTAATACCTGCGCAGTATCTAGGCCATATGAAAGTGCCTGACGAACCTTTGGTTCCTTGAGAATGTCGCCATTGGTTTTGAAGAACACCATTACTTGGCTAGAAAGTGGGATATTGTAATCGCGAATAGAAAGGTCATCTTTGAAATCTTCTGGCATAGAAGTGAGGCCTGCAGCCGCGTTAATTTCTCTTTTTTTAAACGCTTCTATAAGGTCTTTTTCTTGTTGGAATGTTCGAACGATATATTTATCGAGCTTAGGAACCCCTGAAACATACGAATCATTCGGGATAAGAGCAATTCGTTGCTGTCGATCTTCAGGAGTGTCGCCCGATACTTCGATTGCCTCCCACTTGAATGGACCGGTCCCAACCGGCTTATTTGTATTGAAGGGTACTGATCGCAATTGAGCGGCAGGGACTCCTTTGAGGATGTGCTTCGGAACGATACCATTTACCATCGAATACGGGAATGCGCTAAGCAAACTCGGTAATTTAAAGGTCACGGTGCCAGGGTCAACAGCCGTAACGGTTATTCCCTGCCAGCTACTCGCCAGCGGTGACTTGGCATCGGGATTTTGGATGAGTGCATACGTAAAAGCAACATCGTCGGCAGTGAGAGGCTTGCCGTCGTGCCAGGTAACATTCTTTCGTAATTTGACTGTATAGGTTGTACCCCGTTCGTCCACTGTCCAACCAGAGGCGATTTCACCCTCGAGTTGGTTCTTTTGATTGAACTTAAAAAGACCCGAAAATACGAGTCGTTCAACACTGTTATCAACGCTACTGGCAGCATACAGTGGGCTAGCGTTGGTAAACGAACCGAGGATTCCTTCGGTGAAAATACCGCCCTTTGTTGGGCGAGGTTCTAAGTAGTTTGCACCGAGAGCTCTGGCTTGGACAAAGACTCCGCCAATCATAAAGACGATAAGAAGAACCCATGACACTAAGAATCGCTGGACTTGCGCCAAGCGGCTGAGGCGTCGAAAAAGGTGTTTCTCAAGACCATCTTCGGCTTGATACCCAAGATCCTCAACCTGTTGTTGGCTCCGACGAAGTTTTCGCCGCCATCGCAAACGAGTACTGCGATCGATCATACTGTTTTTCCTTTAGGGATGCCTTTTATTAGTGATTGCTTGATCATAGATTGAATGTGCCCACTGACGCATCTGATGCGTCACCATTTATGATTTATTTAGACTAGGATTCCAAGGATGAGTGAAACACCAAAAATAATCACGGTTAGAATGGTGATTTCGTGTAAGGTTTTGTCTGATCCACGTCGAACACTGTTTACCTCGCCACCGCCGCCGAGTCCTGCACCGAGCGAAGCACCCCTAGTTTGAAGGAGAATAAGCAGTGTAGCGAGTAGCATTGAGCCAATAGTAATGTAGTTAAATATGTTCATCGTTCTTCCATTATAGTGGTCACCAGATAATTCACCAAACCAATTACCATCCCAGCCAACATTGCTGCGCCGAAGTTCGTAACATGAAGTGGCTCATACAGTTTACTAACAAGCATGACCATCAAACCGTTTATAACGATCATAAATAAACCAAGACTAAACAAAATAGCTGGCAAGGAAAGAATAATGACTACTGGTTTGATGATGGCGTTCATGAGTGCCAAAATGAGACCAGACACAATAATGACGCCAAGCCGACGATCATAATTTATTCCGTCACCCAAGAGGGCGGCAGCGATCCATAGACCGAGTCCACACACAAACCAACGAATTAGAAAACGGGATACCGAATTTTTCATAGCTTGTGCTTATTGTATCACAGTTCCCACGGTATATTTTTGGTAAGAACGCTGTAGCCTTTGTCGGTAATGAGGACGTCATCTTCGATTCGAATTCCGAAACCTTCTTCGGGAATATAGATGCCTGGCTCCACCGTGATCACCACTCCCGGTGCAAGCGGGCGATCATAATCGAGCGGGTCGTGAACATCGAGTCCCATACTATGAGATGTTGAATGTGGATAGTATTTGTCTACTGATTCAGTATCGATAGATTTAATAAGTCCCAATTCACGCAGTTTTTCACCCATGAATTGATGTATGAGTTGTTCGTTTTCGCGTAGTTTTGCTCCTGGTTTTACGAGTGACAAAGCGTATTCTTGGACTTCTCGGACGGTTTGATGAACGAGTCGTTTTCGTTTCGATACGTCACCAAGTGCAATAACTCTGGTAACGTCTGCTGCATACTGATCAAACTCAGCCCCGACATCGAGGAGTATTAGGTCATCCTTAATTTCGGCATCATTCGCTTGATAATGCAAAATTGCCGAGTTGGCCCCACTCGCTACAATCGGCTCAAAGGCGTGTCCGCGTGCCCCTCGCGAACGAAAACCATGAGTTAAATCTGCTTCTACCTGATGTTCAAATGAATAGGTTGAACGACGTTTGGCAATATGTTTGATTGTCTTACCGGTAATATCGATCGCCTTTTTGATAGCATCTAGCTCTACAGGCTGTTTCACAGAACGCATTAAAACGAGGTGTTGTCGAATATCGAGTAATGTAACGTACTCATTGCATTGTTTAATTTCTGCAATCAATGTTGAGCGAGCAGGATTCACAAAAAAACCGTAATGATCAGAGTAAGAAGATTGAGCTCCTACGGTGGCGACATGTTTAACCTTCTTGAGACGACCTCCAAGCTTCTTCCACCCTTCTTTGAATTCAAAAATTTCCTTTATACCCGATCGATTACGCAGCGCATCTAAATCTCGTGGTTTGTTAAAAACGGCCTCGTGGGGGCTTATTTCGGGCATGATGAGGTATTCG
>CAZBRN010000058.1:0-6052 GCA_964494545.1 uncultured Candidatus Saccharibacteria bacterium
GCGATATTAAAAACATAATTAACTTTGTTGCGCCTACAGCATTTCAAGAGCAAACTACAAATACATTAACCCTGGCTGCGGCCCCTAAAGCGACACTTGCAGACACTGGACGAGCAACTAGTCTTGTAAATATGCTGTCACTTGGGATGCTGCTTGTAAGCGGCTTACTCGTACGCAGGATTACTCAGGGACGACAGCAAAATCAGTGAATTAAACAAACTAGGCACCGTTACAAAAGAAAGTCGTAAACCTGAAAATCAATTACTTTTGTTTAATTATTATGATTAAGACAAAAAATCTACGTTGGGTCGAGTTTTTTGTCTTGGCAGGGGATACAGGACGATTATCGAACTTTACTAGAGTTGGACAATGAGGAAAAAGTTGTTGTTAGTACATCAAAAGGATGCGAGAAATGACGTTTTCCGGTTATTCGGAACGTGATCTAAATAAACCTCTGAGGGCTGGCTGTAACACAAGTGTATTTAGATCCACAGTTGCATGTAGAACCATAATCACGAGAATACTTCCTGTCTTAAGATATGCGTACATCATTATAGCTCCAAATATCGTAGTGAAGATCACGCCAATTCTACCTTGGTACCAGTGTACAAAACCAAAAGTAAGTACTGCCAACCCAATTGCTAATTTTGGATCACCAAACACTATAAAAAACAGAACTGGTAGCAACAACCTAAAGAATAGTTCTTCACTAAACCCGGCATTTAATGCGAGTAGCGCTGCCCATCCGCGTTCAGAACCATTTTTTGGCAACATCGCCTCAATATCACCGATCACAAAGTCTTTCTTCTTGGACTTACCTTTTTTAGAGATAAAATACAGTAATAAGCCTGCTGTGACGGCACTAGTTAAGACTCCAGCAATGAATCCGGCACTGTCTCCGGACGACACACTGACAGCAGAAGTCGACTTCGGGAGTATATTAGTGAATTCGGCTAGTGGCTGCGTAACAAGACTTAGCTTGCCGAGTAACAATAAAGAGAGAAAACTCCCGAAGCCAAACAAACCGAATGACCACAGAACCCATTCTTTATATTTTGCTTGTCGAGCCTTAGTAGACTTTAATTTCTTAAAATCTTCATACTCTGCAAGATCTTGCTTTGTTCTAAAAGCAACTAGCACTAATACTACTGGGAGGATTATATATGCTAGATTTTCCATGTTAATGAAATTATACAGTCAATCGCCCAAAAACATTAGGACAATTCGAAAGACAAGTGGACGTACGATAACATTAAACACAAGCATTTTGACTTATGTGCAAAGTTATTGGCAGGGGTACGTGGAAGACAGCATTTCGCGGCTTTCTCGAAGCAAGCTTCTGCGAGAGCTGCTCATGAACGAACCACGCTCTACGCTCACTGCGTTCGCTGAGCGTGGTTCGGTTGCGCGGGACCCAAACAAATAAAAAAGACGAACCTTTGGCTCGTCGTTTTTTATTTGGCAGGGGTACGTGGAATCGAACCACGGTCTAAACTTGTGGAGAGCTTTATACTAACCGCTGTACTATACCCCTATAATTTTCACCGAAGTTAGTATATACCATTTTTAGTAATAATCCGAACCGTCTGTCGAGATATCTGACGCTTACGCAGCCCGGATATCCTTCTCGTGTATTTTTGCCAGTGTGTGGTTTCACGTACGGTTCGTGAAATTGCTTTTTTGGAATACCAGTGTTTTCTGACCAAAAGGCAAGTTGCTTTTTTGGATCATGATAATCATGAAGATGAATGAGGGCGCGGAATTTACTTTCGTCGATTATATATGACTCACGAAGTAATGTGAGAAATGTCCTCATCATTATTGGGTCAGAATTGATAAACTGAAAACCACCAGAAATGTTTTTTCCGCCTTCGCACCAAAAGAAGATAGCACACAGTAGCTGTTTCTGCTCGATACTAAACGTTAGATCATTAGTTATCTTCCGAGCATTTAGAAGTGTAATTTTTTCCAGGGATTCTCTTTTGACGGTGCGTCCTGTGTTCATTCGAGAGACTTGAACTCGTTTACTTTTACGGTAGTGATCTTCGGCTTTTGCCCTTTGAGCTTCGGTGAAAGAAACACTTTTTAGCCAACCGTAAAGCGTGGTTTTAGGAACTTGGAGTTGTTCAGCAATTTCTACATACATCAAACCTTTTTTACGCAGCTCAATTGCAGTTGTCAGTAAACTCGATTTATTGATAGTTCTAACCATAATCTACTCTCTATAATACTATTTTAAGACGGCTTTTCAATAATAACCAATTCTGTTATACAATGGTAATACCCATGAGCAAAGTTATATCCACCAAGCCCGTATTTGTTATCCTCTATGGTTATCCAGGATCTGGTAAAACGCACTTTGCTCGTCAACTTAGTGAATCGCTCAATGCGGCCCATGTGCATGCCGATCGTATCCGTGGCGAACTATTTACCGAGCCGCGTTATGACCGCCAGGAAAACGAACTCGTCAATCACCTCATGCTCTATATGACCGAAGAATTTCTAAATGCTGGCGTCAGTGTCGTCTTCGATGGCAATGCCTCCCGATTGGCACAACGTCGTGAGCTCCGTAACCTCGCCCGAAAGACTAAAGTAGAACAACTGCTCATCTGGCTACAGATCGATGCCGAAAGCGCCTTTGCACGCCTCGGTAACCGCGATCGCCGTAAGTCAGATGACAAATATGCCATGCCGTACACTCGCGATAGCTTCGAAGCCTTTATCCAAACCATGCAAAACCCAAAGAATGAAGACTACGTCGTTCTCAGTGGCAAGCACACCTACAATACACAGCGAAGTGCTGTAATCAAAAAACTATATGAACTCGGCGTGGTTACCATCGACGATGCGGCAGTGGGGGTCGTCAAACCCGGTCTTGTCAACTTAGTGCCAAGCCAGCTCCGTGGTGGACGCGTCGATAACAGCCGCCGCAATATTCTCATTCGCTAATGAAAACCATTCACATCGAAGACGTTGGAGACGTGCAAATTCACAAGCATGCTCGGTCTCGGTCTCTCAAAATCACCGTCGCCAGTGACGGAATCATCAAAGTAACCCAACCTACGTGGGCGCCATATAGCGCCGGCGCTGCGTTTGCCCGATCCAAGAAAGCCTGGCTGCAGCTCCATCACACGCCAGCGTCGAACATCAAGAGCGGCTCACCGATCGGCAAGTTTCATCACCTGTATTTCAAAGGTGCTGCCGATGTGACGACCATATCGACTCGCCAAAAGGGAAGTGAGCTGTGGGTTACTTATCCATCTACCAAGATCATGAGCGATCCCGATGTTCAAGCAGCTGCGCGCAAAGTAGCCATGAGGGCTCTTCGCGACCAAGCGGAAAACCTCCTACCCAAACGCCTCCGTACGCTTGCTGATGAACATGGCTTCGACTATAAAAGCGTTCAGGTACGCCAACTCAAAGCACGTTGGGGAAGTTGTAATAACAGGGGCGAGATCACCCTCAATTTCTTCCTAATGCAACTTCCATGGGAGCTTATCGACTACGTACTGGTACACGAACTCACGCATACCAAAGCACTTCATCATGGGCCTGAGTTCTGGGAAATATTCGAGACGGCCATGCCAGGAGCAAAAAAACGACGCTCTGCACTCAAAGGCTATAGCCCGACCGTTAAAGTCATCGATAGCTGAGGCTCGCACTGCCTCTTGACTCTAGGGGTACCTATGGGGTATCCTTGACATATCGACCTACTCATCATAGTAGGTTTTTTATTTGGTAAGGAGTACACGAATGGCGAAAAAGATCACCGCAAAAGTGCCCAAACGAAAGCTTGAAACAGTTCGTGAGCGTACTGAGCAAACCAACAATGCCAAACCAAAATCACGCATTATTGCTCGTTCGGCCCGCGTAGCGAGCACCCCATTTCGACTAATTGGTCGAATTATCGTCAAAATCGCTCGTCCGTTTCGTTTTCTTCTCCGTCCATTCAAAACCCGACCAGCCCGCTTCGTCGGTCGAGTATTATCCCGTGTGTTACTACTCCGTTATTTCCGTGATTCATGGAAAGAACTTCGCTTGGTAACATGGCCTGGACGCAAAGAGACGCGCCAGCTCACACTCGCAGTTTTCGCCTTCGCCATTATCTTCGGTCTTATGGTGACGGTTACCGATTATGGTCTAGATAAAGTATTTAAAAAGTTAATTCTTAAGTAGAGGAACAGAGAAATATAATGAGCAAACGATACGACACTACCAAACAATGGTATGCCATCCACACATATAGTGGTTACGAAGAAAAAGTCGCCGAGAGCATCCGCCAACGTGCCGAAAGTCTCGATATGAAAGACAAGATCTACCAGATCTTAGTACCAAAAGAAAAGATGATCGAAATCAAGAACGGCAAACGAAAAGTTGTTGAAAAGCGGATCTTCCAAGGATACGTCATTGTTCAGATGAAACTCACTGAAGATGCTTGGTACATCGTCCGAAACACTCCTGGTGTAACTGGCTTTGTTGGTACTGGTACCGATCCAACACCTATCGATGACGACGAAATGGAAAAGATCAACAAGCGAATGGGCCTCGAGCAGCCTAAGCACAAAATCGACTACAAAATCGGCGACGTGGTCAACATCACCGACGGCCCGTTCAAGAGCTTCGATGGTACTATCAACGATATCGACCCAGCTAAAGGCAAGCTCAAAGTATTGGTCAACATGTTCGGTCGTGAAACACCTGTCGAACTCGACTCCCTCCAAGTTAAACGCGTTTAGGTAATACTATGGCAACAATAGTAGAGACTCTTCCCGAAAATTTTAGTCCACTACGCGCCTTCGTTGCTGTTGGGAGTAGTATCTCAATAGTTGCAGGATCTGCACTGGAACTTGCGGGAGTAATGTTTCAGAATCATGAAGCAACTGTTGGTGGATTTGTACTCGGCGCCGTCGGTATAGTAGGTCTAGGGCTTTCAGCGGTTCTACCGAGTAGACAACAGGGGTAAACTGTAGTATAATTCTTTAGTTACGCACGAATCCGATTGCTTCATCGGAATTATGCAAATTATTAGGAGATCAAATGGCAGGCAAACAAGTAAAAGCAAACCTCAAAATGAAAATTCCTGCTGGCCGCGCAAGTGCAGCACCACCCGTTGGTAGCACACTCGGACAGTACGGTGTCAACATGATGGATTTTATCAATCCATTCAACGACGCAACAAAAGATATGCAAGGACAAACCGTCACTGCACACATCACCATCTACGATGATCGCACCATGGACTTCCGTGTTGTCGGTGCACCTACAGACGACCTAATCCGAGCAAAACTTGGTATCAAAAAGGGATCTGGCAAACCAAATAGTGAAAAACTAGCTCAGAAACTCAGCGACGCACAGTTGACTGAAATTGCTGAAGCCAAGGCTCACGACATGAACACCGACGACATTCCAGCCGTCAAAAAGATGGTCGCTGGTACTGCTCGCAGTATGGGCGTGGAGATCGAAGGCTAACAATGTCGTTCATTCATGAAGTTGACCCCGACGTTTGGATTACAGCAGCAGCTGTAGCCGATACCGACGGGATACTTGATATGGCCGATCAGCTTGCAGTAGTTCGGGATCAAGATCCCGCTCGTGCTCAAGTAATTGGCATAGAATTGGGAGCTATCGTTACAGAACGACTGGCAGGGGGAAGTCTCCATCCAGAAGTTGTGAACAAATACTTCCAAACCGCATCAGGTTATACAACAAGTTAATTATTAAATTGTGGGAGGCGAAAGCCGCAAGAACCACGAAAGGACAACATCATGGCCCAAAAAGCTGAAGACACCAAGAAAACTACAACCAAGAAGAAATCAGCAGACGCTGAGATCAAAGTAACCAAGAAAGACGAGAATATCGATGGGCCTATTCAAGAAACTACTGAAGTTATCGCTGAAAAAGAAGTAGTAGAAACTAAGACTACAAAAGCTGGAAAGCACAGCGCCAAGGCTATCAAAGAAGCCGAGGAAAAAGAAGCCAAAGAAATCCGTAAAGCAGAAGCTAAGACAGAAGATGCAGAGAAAAAACCTGCTGGTCCTGCTCCTAAAACTCG
>CAZBRN010000059.1:0-3348 GCA_964494545.1 uncultured Candidatus Saccharibacteria bacterium
GCCGGTGGTGACGAGGTAGCTCATTGCGCCACCTCCAATGCCTTCCGCAGCAGGTACAGTATCTGCGCGTGGATAGACCGCCCCTCACGCTCCGCTAACGCCTTCAACGTCTCGTGCATCTCGTCTGGTAGCCGTAGGCTGAACAACTTCACTGGCCCCTCCATCGTCATCCCATACTGGTATAAGTATACCATCAAAGTAGTTCTACCGAATACCCCACGACCCCCAATCTTCACCCAATCTTGGCACCATTGCCCCACCCATCCCCCATGTGGCATACTTGCCATAACGGACACGTATCCGCATCGGGGATCGCCATGCCGTTTCTCGCTACCCAGGAGGCATGATGTCTGTACTCGAACGACCCGCGCATGAGGTCGCGTTCCTCCGGCACCGCGCCGCCGAGCAACGCATCGAACAGGCGCTCGATCTCGCCTACGCCGAATATCTCGCCGCCGCCGCACTCCTCGATAGCGACTCCGAGCGCCACTACTTCGCGGTCTGGGTACGCGGCCTGTGCCTCCGCTGTCTCCCCCTCCTCGACACTCCACCCGCCGCCCCTGAGCGTTAGGGATTGCCATGCCGTTTCTTTTGCCGCAATTGAGGCAGGTTGAGCCGAGCTATGATGGCACCCGACCGCTCCCGGCACGACTCGAACGTATCGCGCAGCTCGTCGCGTCCGATACGCTGACGCTGCCGGTCATCGCGGCGCGGTCGAAGGTGTCGCGCCCGAGCGTGGTGCGACTGAAGGCGCAGCCGGCGTTCCGCTCGCGTGTGGCGGTGTTGCGCCAGCGTGCAGCCGAGCAGGCGCAGGCCGACGCACCGCTCGCGTATAAGGGCAACCGCATCGCCATGCTGGATGCCAAGGCGCGGCGGCTGTCTGCCGACCTGGAGCGCAACGACTTCGAGGCGACGATCGCCGTGGACAAGCAGGGCAACCCGATCACCGGCTTCGACCGTGGCCGCATGGCCGAGCTGGTCAAGACGGTGATGGCCATCGACACGCTGGTCGAGGGCAAGCGTTCCACCATAGCGGAAGCGCAGCAGCTCGCCGTGTCCGTGACGATGACCACCGAGCAGGCCGTCACCAAGGTCCAGGCGCTGCTCAGCCGCGCGACGGATGAGGGGCAGGCACCCGGTACCCCCTTGCCCGGGGGGTATGGGGGGGTATCAACGGGAGCGGATACGATACGAGAGGATAGGGCGGTTCTCGACACGGAGTACAAAGTAATTTCGGACGCTAAAGCGGAATGAAGGCGCAGGAAGCGCCCTCCGAAGTACCAAAGGCTATTCGATGAACCGGAACGCGGGGCGCGTGAAGGTTCGGGAGGGGGGGAAGATAAAAAGCCGGGGGAACCAATCGCGCCGGGTGGGGACACGCAAAGTGTACCCAGAATTATGTCAAATTGCAAGGTGAGTGGGGTTGTGTCAACGAAGAGCGTGACACGCGATCAACTATCGAAAGGGAAGTGATGGAGTGAGCGCAGCCGCGACCGACCCGCAGGCGATCATCGCGCGGTTGCAGGGGCGCTCGAAGGCGGAGATCGCGCGGGTGCTGGCGGCGCTGACGCTGGCCGAGCAGGAGGCGGTGCTGGGGCTGCTGGCGGCGGTCCCCGATGTGGTCATCCAGGGCAACGCGCGGCGGCTGTGGCAGAGCAGGAGCCGCGAGTACATGGCGGCAGGCCCGGCCGAGACCGCCAAGACGTTCACCGTCTGCCAGTATCTGCACGAGTGCTGCATGAATTTCCCGCGCTTGCGGGTCGTGCTGACGAGGGATACCTATGAGGCGCTTCGGACTTCTGCTGTCCGCACGTATCGGGAAAAGGTCATACGCCAGGATATGGCCGGGCGGTCGCCTTACGGCGTCACAGCATTCGGCGGCGAACGCCCGGAGTATTTCCAATATCCTAATGGTTCGCGTATCTACACCAAGGGTCTCGATAACCCTGAATCGGTGCTGTCTGAGGAGTGGGACATCGCGGCCGTCTGCCAGGCCGAACTCATCCCCGGCGACACCTGGGGCAAGCTGGTCACCCGCACAACTGGTCGCGCGGGAAATCTACCGCGCGTATATCGCGGCCCGCGACTCATCGGAGAATGCAACCCCGGCCCACCGACCCACTGGATACTCTCCCGCCGAGATGCAGGACATCTTGAATTCATCGAGCACCGGCACACCGACAACCCCGCCCTCTGGGACGCCGAAGGGCTGACCTGGACGGAGCAGGGCGAGGCGACGATGCAGGCGCTCGATTCGCTCGAAGGCATCGACCGGCTCCGGCTCAGGGATGGCCTGTGGGTCGCGGCGGAGGGGACCGTGTTCACGATCGTGGAGGGGAACCTTGGACAAGAACTCTACATCCCCAACTGGCCCACCGAATTCACCATCGATCCCTCTAACGGAAGTGGTCCGTATGCAGGACTCGTCATCCAGCAGCACAACGACCACATACTTGTGGTTGACGAGTTCTACCAGGTGGGCGGAACAGACGAGGACTTTGCTGCGTGGGGAAAATCTTCCCGGAACTACGCTCGACTCACCGACGTTATCTCCGACCCCGCCAAGCCCGACACCATCAAGCGACTCTCCGTCCTCCTGAAACGCCCCGTGCGCGGCAAGGAGGGCAAGAAGGACATCACCGCCGCGATCAACGCGGTCAAGGAAGTCCTGCGCCTCGACCCGCTCAGTAAGCGGTCGAAACTCATCATCGACCGCGACCGCTGCCCGATGCTGCTCAACGAGTTCAGCCTGTACAAGTACCAGAAGGCGCGGCGCGGCGAAGACCCCGACCCCGCCAAGGCCACGCGCCACGCCCGCCCCGAGGATGACAACGACCACCTCATCAACGCGCTCGAATACTGGGTGACGACCAAGCACCTCACCGGGCAGCGCCCCTCGCTGCTCGCCGAGCCGACCACCGAAGTGCAACACCCGTTCGTCTTCGGGCGGTAAGCGTGAGTGATTCCGAGGCTGACACCCTGACCCTCGATGACGGACGGGTGATTGCGATGAAATGGGACGAAGAAGACCATTCTTACACCGGGCCGTGCCCCAAGTGTGGAGGGGTATTCCGTTTCGCCTCCTACGATGATGGCGACGACCAATGGAATGACGCTTACAAGTGCGATGACTGCGACTGGATTTATTGGTTATAGGTTATCGCCCCCCTCTCCCTCGCCACTCGACATAATCAACGATTATCACCCTATTCCTAGGGATAGTAGACATAACCGATAGCGGGTGCTATCCTTGCAGCGTTGACATAACGCCGTGAGGAGACGCCCGTTGAGTATGCCGCTTCCCGGCGCTGCCCCCCGCGGAGCGCGACGCGCTGCTTGAACGCTTCC
>CAZBRN010000059.1:3358-6052 GCA_964494545.1 uncultured Candidatus Saccharibacteria bacterium
GGGCCACCGGGCGCACCCCTCGCGCCCGGTGGCATGGGCGGTGCCCCCGACCCCGCGATGCTGGTGCCCGCGCTGGCGAACGCGCTGGGTATCCCGCCGCAGGAACTGGCCGCGCTGCTCGCCCAACTCCCGCCGCCCTTGCAAGAGGAGTTCTTGGTCCTGCCCTTTCAGGAACAGGTCTCGCTCCTCACCCAATTGCTCGCCGAACTCGGCATCCAGACCGCGCCGCAGGGCCAGCCGCCCCCGATGGAAGATGTGGGCCCGCCCTCCCCACCGCCCGATGCGGCGATGATGGGGGGGCCACCCCCCGGCATGGGTGTTGCTCCTCCGCCCATGCCGGGACCGGCCCCGATCGGGCTGATGCCCGACGGCTCGATGTCGATGATGCCGCCCCCGCCGTCAGGCGCACCACCGGCCCCGCCCGAACCGCCGCCCGTCGAGATGCAACTGCTCTCGGCGCAGGAGGCGGTCGGGATGGAGCCGAAAAAGGAGCGCCGCAAGGTCGAGGCGCCGAAGCTGCGCGACCTCGCCCGGATCAAGAAGCGCAGCCCGTTCGGCACGCGCCCGCCCACCTGGGACGAGGTGATGGCCGATGGCCTGGCCGGTCCGGAGACCTACGCCGGGCGCGACCAGGACATCGACGCCGATTGGGAGATGTACCACCTGATCACGCGCGACCACCAGCTCGACGGCACGCCGACCGAGCCGCTGGCGGGCGAACTCTGGCACACCTGGAACAAGCCCGCCGTGGTGATCGACCAGATCGTCGGCGCGGTCTCGCCCGACCCCGACCGCCTGACCATCCACAACGACCCGTGGGACGACACCGCCGAGTGCGAAGAGAGCGCCCAGCACATCGAGAACTACTACCGGACCCAGCTCCGGCGCTGCGTGCGCCTCTGGGCGGAGAAGGGGACGCGCGGCGACCCGCAGCCCCCGTTCGACCGCGCGACCGCGCTGATCGCCGCGATCGAGGGGGGCGTCGGCTGGCGCTATTTCGCCGACCCCGACGAGCCGGGCATGTTCTTCTTCGAGCCGGTGCCGCTGCGCCAGCTCTACCCGGTCGGGCGCGCGATGGTGCGTATCCTGGAGATGACGCTGACCGAGGCGCGGGCGCACTACGCGGAGATTCGCGACGCCTGGCCCGCCCGCGACAGCGACAAGGATCGTCGCACCAAGGCGTACCCCGACGGCGCGGAGCGGGTGCGGATCGTCGTCTGGGCCGACGTGGACGGCCTCTGGGAGTGCATCGCCTGGGACTGGACCGCGCCGCAGGAGGCGTGGTACGGCGGGCGGCGCAAGCGGGCCAAGGACAAGCAGTGGGTGAAGCCGCCGCAGGCGCTCGACTACGGCATCTGCCCGCTGGTCTACAACCCGCTCTGGTTCGGCTCGGCCATCTCGGGCAACGTCGCGCCCCGCCCCGCCGAGCACACCGGCATCGACCTGAACGCCGCGCGCTCGGGCGACCAGCGGGTGCGGCTGCGGCACCGGGGCGTGCTGACCCCGCTCCGCGAGCAGGTCCACCTCGGCAGCCAACTGATCAGCATCATCGCGACCGGCGCGAACCTCGTCACCAACCCGCCGATGATCCAGAAAATCAACCCGCTCCACCCGGACGAAGACCTCGGCAACGGCAAGCGGGGCCGCAAGAAGCCCTCGCGACGGCTGGGCACGATCTCGCAGATTTACACCGACGAGTCCTTCGAGCCCGTCACGGTCTCGCCGGAGGGGACGCAGAACCTGCAAGCCCTCCTGAATCTGGTGTTGTCGCAGGTGGGGGATTTGGCGCGGCCGGTGCTGGGGGGTGGGGGCGAGGCGGCGTCGGGGGCCGACCGCTACATCGCGCAGGGCAGCGCCGAGGACCACATGGTCGCGCCGCTGCGCCGCTACATGACCAGCATCTACGAGACGGGGCTGGAGGGGCTGGGGACGATCGCCTGGCGGCGGGGCAAGGGCAAGGGGCAACTCTACACCAGCCTGCCCTACCGCGCCGGGGTGCGGACCCCGCTGCGCGACGGCGAGCGCACGCGGGACGCGATGTTCGGAATGATCGACGACCGCATGCGGCCCAGGAACGGCATGGGCGGCGCGGTGCTGCCGGAGGACTTCGACCGCCAGGGCGTCGAGTGCCGCGTGCGCTACCGCATCGAAGACCCGATCAAGTTGCAGCAGCTCTTGTCGGCCTACCTCCCGATGATGAAGGAGGGGGCGATCGATATGTACGGCTTCCGCGACGCGATGCAGGTGGAAGACATTTTGCAGATGGACCGCCGCGTGATGCGCGACCAGGCGCTCGGCGACGAGGCGCTGAAGAAGGCGCGGATCGGCACGGCGCTCCTGGAGTACCACAAGAACGGCGGCGACCTGAACCTGCCGCTGCTCTATTTCCAGGAGCGGCTGCGCGAGAACAGCAGCAAGGGCTCGGCCCCCGCGCCCGTGGGCATGGGCAGCCCGCCCGCACCGGGAACCCCGATGCCCGGCGCGGTCCCTGGCATGGGAGGTGACTGATGCAACGCTGGATGGCTGACGGCCCGCTGGCCGGGCAGTACGCGCCCGAGTCGCGCATCGACATGTACGCGGGGCATCGTGCCGCGCTCGGCATCGAGCCGTGCTTGGAGTTCCACACCAAGGACGGTGTGCACCGCTACGAGCCGACGCGGGACATCACCATGTCCGACCCGCCCGCGATTATCT
>CAZBRN010000060.1:0-6051 GCA_964494545.1 uncultured Candidatus Saccharibacteria bacterium
ACGCAGTTAATGATGGATTACTCACCGTAGCCCAACTCAAAAAACTGATCAACGACCGAAACCCTAAGACGAGTCTGTGCATGACAGGCCGCTATTTCCCGAAGAGCCAACTCCCGCTCGTAGATATAGCCACTAATATGACTAAAATAAAGCACCATTTTGACGATAAATTCCTAGCAAACCCAGGGATAGATTACTAATTTTTTATGTACATTTGTAATTTTGCGGGGTAGGCTATAGCTATGTCTCAACCTATCTTATATTTAATGTTTGGCTTTCCCGGTGCCGGCAAAACCACAACTGCTAAAATCATCGAAGATCTCACTGGTGCGGTACGGCTATCTTCTGATGAAGTGCGCGTAGAGCTATTCCCAGAACCGCTGTTTAGCGACGAGGAACAGACCGCGTTGTATGCCGAACTTAACAAACGAACCGAAGAATTACTGCAGTCTGGTAAAAGTGTTATCTACGATGCCAATCTCAACCGCTACGAGCACCGAGTCGAAAAATACACTATCTGCCACAAAACAGGAGCCAAAGCACAACTGATCTGGCTTCATACCGAACGAGAGCTTGCTAAATCTCGAGCCGTTCAAGATAGTCGAAGTCATTTGTGGCCTCGGTCGGAACAGCCAGAGACCATGTTCGATCGTATCGCCGATGTCGTAGAACTTCCTACCGAATCAGAACATCCAATTGAGCTCGATGGCACCAAGATAGATTCTGCCTACGTCGCCGATAAGCTATCGATAACCGCATGAGCCGACGTCGCAAAAAAGCCCAGACAGCCCTAGTAGCCGGAATCATCACGCTGATATTTGCAGTCGCCCAGAACCAAGGGTACTTCAAACCAGTAGCTAAAAAAGTAGTCGAGTCTCAGCCGGGGCTATACCAAGTTACTTCATTCGCCGATGGCGATACCTTTACCGTGGATATGAATGGCACGAAAGAGAAGGTACGATTGATCGGTGTAGATACGCCCGAAACTCAAGATCCGCGAAAGAGTGTTCAATGCTTTGGCAAGGCGGCCAGCAATTTTACTAAAAATCTCATCGGCCAAAACAGAGTACGACTAGCTGCAGACCCTACCAACACCGACCGCGATAGATATAACCGATTGCTTCGTTACGCCTATTTACCAGATGGCCGCTTAGTAAATGCCGAAATTATCAAACAGGGATATGGCTTTGCCTATGTCTACTTCCCATTCGAAAAATTAGAAGAATTCAGGGGATATGAAAAAGAAGCGCGACAGAAAAATCTAGGACTTTGGGGTGAGTGCACACCAACCACCGACGCCAAAGGTCAGTCAAAATCTAACGACAACTAGTCGAAGGGATGTCTGCGGGGTTTATTGCGGTCAAAGAAAAGCTTACGTAAAGAAAATTTCTGTGTCTTAGTGTCGTAGCAAAAATACAAAGGCCTTAGTACGATAAATCCCACAATATAGGCAACGATGGATATGAATGAGCCAATAGTATTGATACCATGTTGCCCATAGGTGATTTTCTGCAATTTAATGTAGCGCAAGAATCCTTTGAAGCTATCGGTGCCGCGACGCGCTGACATGCCCGCCCGCAAGTTAATGTCGTAGAGTAGTTTTTGCTTCTTTTGAAACAGATGAATGGCCAGGTCAGCATCTTCGAAGATATATTTCTGATCACACAGCTCGGTTCGTATAGCTTTCCAAGCTGAATTTCGAATCGCCATGTTAGTGCCAAACAAAAACGGGAAGTTTCTCTCATGCTTGAAAAGCATGTTCTTAAAGAAGTCTTCAACCCAATGATTGAGCGGAGCAAACGGCATATCGTACCAGTGAGACGAACCAGTTACCGCCGCCAGATCGGCATCCTTAAAATCTTCGAGCACCCGAGCAATCCAGTTTGGTTCCAAGCGAGTGTCAGCGTCGATCCGCCCAATTATGTCACCTCGGCTGGCATTGAACCCTCGGTTTCGAGCGTACAGGGCACCTTGTTTTGTCTCATGAAGTAACGTTACAAAGGGGAATTTCTTGAGGCATTTCAGAGTATCGTCGGTTGAGTTATTGTCGATGACAATCACTTCGAGTGGCGTAACGGACTGAGCAGCTACCGACTCAAGACATCGAATGAGATAGTCCTGTTCGTTGTAAACTGGTATAATTAACGAAACTGTTAATGGTTTGCTCATAGATATATCTAGATAGTACCAAATGAAACATAAAAAACCGATTATAAAAACAACTCGAAAAGAACTTGCTGCAGAACGGCGGTTGCTTCGCTCAGATTCAGGCGCCAAAGAAGAACGCCTGTTTCGCCGTATACTTCGAAACATACGCTTTGAGAAACCCTCATTTTGGTGGCAAGACCGCTCTATATGGCAAAAAATTGGCCTCATTCTTTTATCGCTTGTAGTCCTACTGACGAGCTCGATGTACGGTATCGCTCGGTGGTATATTGCCAGTCAGGCTCATAAAGAATTTAAGTTTGGCGCCACATTCATCCCAAGTTATGCGGCTTATTTCGATCTTGACCCCCAAGAAACCATGCAGGCTATGATCGACGATTTAGGAATTCACCACTTCCGATTAGTGAGCTATTGGGATGATATCGAAAAAACTCCTGGTACCTATGATTTCAGTCAACTCGATTGGCAATTCAAAAAAGCAGAACAGTCGGGATCAACCGTCAGTTTAGCCATTGGGCTTCGACAACCGCGCTGGCCAGAATGCCATATGCCCGGCTGGGCGATGACGCAGCCAAAAGACGCTTGGTATCCACAATTAAAAGCATTTATGGCCAAAGTGATCGATCATTATAAAGGAAGTCCAGCGTTGCAAAGCTACCAGCTAGAGAATGAGTTCTTTTTGGATGTGTTCGGAGAGTGTCCCGATTTTAGCCGCGATCGCTTAGTTGATGAATTCAATTTCGTAAAACAACAAGATCCAAGCCACCCAGTCATTATTAGCCGGAGCAATAACGCGATTGGGCTACCTATCGGTAACCCTCGCCCTGACAAATTTGGAATCTCTGTCTATAAACGAGTATGGGATAAGACATTCACCAAGCGTTATTTTGAGTATCCATTCCCGGCGTGGTTTTATGCGTTCTTAGCTGGTGCGGGCAAGATAGTCACCGGCAAAGATATGATCATCCACGAACTGCAAACAGAGCCGTGGGGACCGAACAAAGGAATTAAAGAAATTTCTATCGAAGAGCAAAATAAATCATTGAATGCTGAACGACTAACCAACCGCATTGCATATGGTCGGGCAACCGGCATGCGTGAAGTTGACTTATGGGGAGTTGAGATGTGGTATTGGCGTAAAGTCAGAATGAATGATCCAAGTTTATGGAATGCCGGCAAAGCCGCAATTCGCGATCAGCAATGCTACGACTGCTATCTCCCAAATAAGTAGCTCTCTGTTAGGAACCGTTTGTCCCTGTTATACTGCATGCATGGTTACGAAAAAATCAACCACCAAACCAAAGACTATCCAGAATCGTCGAGCCCGTCATGATTACGCAATCGACGACTCGTTGCTGGTCGGAATCCAATTGACTGGTGCCGAAACCAAATCACTTCGCCATGGCCACGGTCAACTTCGTGGTGCCTATGTGACTGTCAAAGATGATCAACTGTGGCTTATAAACGCCACCATTTCGAGCATGCAGGGTATCCCAATTGAAGAAGCCGATCAGACGCGCACTCGCAAACTCCTTGCTCACCGTAAAGAAATTGACAAACTTATTGAACTCAAAAAACAAGGGCAGGCTATTGTACCGCTCGAACTGCTAACCGGCAGTCGATTTATCAAACTTCGTATCGCTACAGGGCGCGGTAAAAAACTATACGACAAACGTCAAACTTTAAAAGCTCGCGACGAGGGACGTCAGATTAATGCCGAGATTAAACAAAAGGTTCGTTCGTGATCAACAATAATGATGAAATGGTCATCGTTGTAGACGACCATGACGTCATACTTGGTTATAAAAATCGTAATCAATTGCTTCCAACCGATCGCACTCGAGTGTCAGGAATCTGGATAGAAAATAGCCGCGGAGAGGTACTTCTTGCGCAACGTTCATGGCAAAAAGAATTTCATCCTGGGCTGTGGGGCCCTGCTGCTGCCGGCGGAGTAGAGAAAAGCGAAAGCTACGAGCAGAATGCGTATAAAGAACTTCAAGAAGAACTTGGTCTATCCGACGTGCCGCTCGCGCATGTCGATACGCGCCCCGTCACAGATGCCGATGGCCATATGATGTTCCTGGCTTTTTATAAAGGAACTGTTGATATAGATATTGATCAACTCCAACTAGAAGATGCTGTCGAAGCAGCGAAGTGGATGTCTAAAACGGATCTATCCACCGATATAAAAAACAATCCCGCCAAATACGTTCCGAGCGCCTATGCGCTTTGGGATGAATTATTTTTAAGCAAATAGGCAAGACTATGGACACTGATACAATTTTGTTGTATAGTTGTGCTTTATGCCTAATCCGGAAACACCATTTCAAGATATCCGTAGCGCGCTGAGCAATGGCGAGGTTGGCCTTCGTGGCCCTATGAAACGCTATCAAGATGAGATCGATTTTATTCAAAATTTTGCGCATGATCACATCACAGCCGAGTGGGAACAAACGAATGCAGCAGTGAATGCAATGGTTGAATTCGCCGGCGTTTCGACGCAAGACTCCGAACCCGATGATCTACCGCCCCATTTTTATGAATCATTTGAACGTTTGGCGGGCCATTTTGTGGTCGCTTTTGCCCGAATGAATGGCGGGGTAGATGTCAGATGCGAGGTAGCTGATGTAAAACGAGATTTGCCCCGGCTATTTGAAGAATTCACAGCAATCAATGGCATCCTTGGCTTAACAAAAAATGAATTCACCCGAACTCGACACCCAGCGCTCGGGCTTTCGCCCGAAGAAGCCCAGTCTCTTTCAGATCGTGCGCAAGCAGTCGGTTTTACTAAATCACACATAAAGAAATTCGCCGCTTCGCTCAATCCAAACGACGCGCTCAAAAATGCGATGCTCAGCGTACTTGCTATCAAATTTGCAGGCATAAACCTAAAGCCAGGAGATATACGCGATATCGCAGCAAATCACAGAAATCCACTTAAGGCAGCTCAATTATTTTCACAGACTATCACAGAATTATTAGAAGAGTACGAATTTGATCCAGTTGTAACACGGTCTGATATCGAGCATTTCGTGCGTAACTACACCGTAGATGCCGCTCCACAAGAAGTTGCAGATTATGTAGAACGTGTTTCACAATATACAAATAAATACGCCGGGGACCCTGTCATAGACATAAATACCATCCGTGCAGCTTGCCGACGATTAAAAGATCCAACACGTTTATTCGGTCAAATATTGGCAAGACACTCCGACCTTTGCGAGACATATCCTACACTGAGTCCTCGACTAACTGCGTATTTAGCTCGAAATTACAGTGATCCTAAACTTGCACTAAGCAATGCCTTAACTAGTCTTGGTGCAGATGTAGATAGTGCAGATGTCCTCGCATCTGTAAAAACGAATGACATCTGGGATATACTGCAAGGTAAAAAATAGCCGAAGCTTGTTGCTATAACGGATTTCGAGCAATATTGCCGACAGAAAACTTTTCATGGTTGTTGTGCCCGAAAGGGTAGAAGTGCATGCCTTCGACAACCGCACTATCAATGTCTGACTCAACCTGTTGTAACCGACCACGTTGGTCTTCGTCGAGCGCAGATTCGTCACCATGAAGAACATCATCATGCTCGCGCAGCATACCAATCACACCGTAAACTCCGAGACCTCTTAGGTCATAGGGTCGGTCAACTGTATCGCCAATTATGATATATCCAAGGGCTGCTTCAGCGACTGCAGCCACGTCATGGTCGGTTTCTCTATATTGATCGGTTTCTAGATTTTTGCGTTGAGTAATTGAATTCATCGTCATACCATATCATAAAATATTAATTATTTCTATAGTCTATCACTTGGCCTACATTGCGCCGCTTAACCGTTTACGGTAATCTGTACCTACTAGTAGTGCTCTTAAGTTTTCATACTA
>CAZBRN010000061.1:0-6025 GCA_964494545.1 uncultured Candidatus Saccharibacteria bacterium
CGAGCTTTCTCTTTTTTATCGATTACACGAGCTTGGTAGGCACGCTGCGCCCACAATGATTTTGATGAGACGAGTGAAAATACCGTTATAAACACAGCACCTGCAATAGTAGCAATGACGGTAGCTTGTGCTTTTGTAACCTGGATTCGTTTGGCTGAATTTTGAATATCTAACATATGATTTCCTACAACTTCTTCACTTCTGGCAATGCCTTAAATAATTCAGTTGGCTTCTCGGTTTCTGATCTTGTCGTCGTAATCTTAGGAACAGTGAGAACAATTTTTTTATTACCATCAAATATTGCTTCGTTGTATAAGAGAGATATGACATACGTAGCGTCTTTTTCGGTACGAGTGAACTCACCTAAGACGACTGAGTTAAATGGTTTACCATCGTCACCCTTGGAGCCGTCGCTATTTGTCGATGTAAATGTGGTAAATTTAAGCGTATCAATGAATTTATTGACGCTTAAGAGCGAATCGGATGTGCCGGTAATCTTCATTGTCTTTTCTCCGAAATCCAACGTAAGCTCACCAATGCTTAACTGCGATGGAGTTACTTGTGACAGGTAGCCAGAAAGTCTACTTGCAGTTGGCTTACCATCGTGAAGTGCCGGTAAACTTTTAAGCTGATTTTGGATTGTTAAAATCTTATCAAGATCTTTGGTGCCCTTGAGAGTTTTGGTACTATCGGCAATCGACTGGTTTATGCCATTGATTCTAGCGGGCTGAAAAGCATGAACCGATGAATACAGAACGACAAAAATAAGTAGCGATGATGCTGTGATGAGAAGCGAGACTACTACTACAGTGTGCTTTAATTTAGCAGCTTTGATGTACTGCTGCTTAACGTCAGGAAGTAGATTGAATTGAATCATGCGTCACGCTCCGCAAGACCTGTCGCAACACCGAAATGGCTGGATGCAGCAAGGAGTTCTGCTTGTCTATCAGATGGGAACGAAACATTGCGCCATGCATTACCTATCTCTACGTTTAGGCCAAACTTGTTTGCGACATACAATGGGAATTCCGGTAACGCAGAAGCGCCTCCCGTCATAACAATTCGTTCAATTTTAGAATCAGGATAGCGTGTTTGGAAGAACTTAATCGATTTGTCTATCTCTGTTACGAGGATGTCAATTGTACCTACAATTGCATTATAGATTTGGCCTTCGAGTTTGTCTTTGGCTAATCCAAATTTATTTACGAATTGCTGGGCTTGTTTGTCGTCTATATTGAGGTTTTGAACAGCAGCTCGGATAATAGCATCACTCCCAGTAGGAATAGAGCGTGCAAGTCGAGGTACACCAGCCATACTGACAACGATGTCAGTAGCTCGATCACCTATGTCTATTACCATTTGGGGTGATGTAGCATCAAAAGCAATGACAGCCCTACTAAGTGCCATATGATCAGGTTCGAAAGCAATAACATTGAGCCCAATAGACTCAAGCATGTCGAGTCGGGCTTCTATAAAGTCGTTGGTAACACTTGTGAGAAGCACCTCCACTTTATCTTTATCTTTTGGAGAATCACCAAGTACAGCCCAGTCGATTTTTGAATCATCGATTGGAGTCGGAATCAGAGAATCGGCCTGATATTTGATAGTCTGAGCAATTTCACCCGGAGCAAGACGGTCGATATCAAATACGGTAGTGAAAACCCGTTGTGATGGCAAGCCAACTGCGACATTACGCGTAGTAACCTTTGCCTGCTCGACAAGATCCTTGATAGTACGTGCTAACTTCTGTTGATCGGCTGCTGATTCACTCTGAGATAGGTTTTGTCCCAGAGGAACGTACGCATACTTAACGAGAGCCTTGGATTTACCGGCATTGTGTAGCTCAACTAATCGGACTGCGGATGTTCCGATGTCCAAGCCGAAGAATTCAGATACCCCACTCAGTACACTCATATTACAAGAATTATAGCATAAGCATTGCGTGTAACAAATGAATGTTAAGAATATAATTGATTTACTATCATACTCTACAAAAACGGTGGCAGCGAGGTAATGAAATCGTATTTCTTGGTATCGAGTCCAGGGGTAATACTAGTGTTAGGTGCGTCAGCGAAGAATAACATAGGGTTAAAATCGAATATTTCTGCAGCACATTTACTTCCAACAGGTAAACCACATGAAGTTGGATCAGGGGCATTTCGGAGTGAGCCAAAGGTACGCTTTAGGTTAATTTTTCTTGCACTGAATGCTCCATCTACTAATAGTTGGTTGGAGCAGGTCGACCACATTGCACCACTGTCACTGGTATCTGCAGGAGAACAGGTATCAATAATTCCTTGGGCATTGTAGACACCAAAGAGTCTGGATACTGTAGGTGCAATGGTAATATTGCCGGATGCGTATACATAGAGACTTGGGATGTCTGCCCTGCTCGACCAGCCACCGCTACTAAACGTAATGGGGTTAGTAATGTTTACGTTACCAGTGACATAGATATAGGTCTTCTGGCCATTGCCTACAGCACCACCGGTAATAGTGAGGTTGCCTGAGTGAGCAAAGGTTCCTGAAGCACCAATTGCCATTGTCGCACCTGGATCTGCGCCTGGCTTAGCGGCAAACCCTGCCCTACAGCCTGGGTAACTACCAAAGTTACCGTTAGGTTGGGCGAAATTCAAAGATGAGGCCATGCCGCTAATTGTACTGAGTGCAAAGGCCGCAAACTGAGTGGATGAACCGCCGGTTGGTTTTGAGTTGGTGTTAATGGCACCAACGGTGGCCGTTGGACAGGTTTCGCCAGATCGGATGTCTGAGCCAAAGAAAGTGACGTAAGGTTTGTTGACGAATCGCTTACAGCTTACTTCTGTTGTTTTATCTGTAGTAGTACCAGCAACCAAACTACCATTGAAGACACTTACTCTACCAGCTCCTGGGCTTAATGTTACTTTTACACATATTTGATCTCCAACATTTAACCCCGTGAGTGTACGCGAATCAGTACCGGGGGTGAACGTAAAGCCTGCACCTCCTATTGATTGTCCTGTGGCACCTGTAGCTGGAGCACCAAGTGGAATTTCAACCGTTGGGCTACCCACTTTGCGTATGTAATAGCTTCGTGAAATCGATACCCCAGGTACCGTAACTGTACTCCCAATTGTCCCTATATTTGAAAAATCTGCATTCGTAGGGTCTTCATCATCATTTAAAGTAACCGTACCTTTTGGAGTTAAATCAAAAACTATACCACATGAAGGCACCGAGATTGTAGCCATAACCCAACCCGCGTCCACGCCGGCGGAATTATAATTCTTAAAATATACATAATAAGTATGCGACTCACCTAGCAGATGATATGGTGAAATATCCACATTAAAACCATGTGCACTCGTACCGGTAATTGGATACGCTGAATTCACATCACCTCTTGGGATATTTGCGAATCCGGTTATTGGTGTGGTCGCGAGTGGGTGACCCGCAGGATAATCAATGTATGTATGTACATCCAAAGATGCAGTAGGTTTGTCTTCGTCAAAAGCCCAGCCAGCTATTTGACTACATTTGGCTCCAATATTATCTAAGTTTTTTGTTATAGGCCTGTCTGTTACATTTACAGTAAACGTAAAAGGCAGTTTAACGGTATCGCATGCACCAAAATCAATTATATTCGCTACTCCACCTGACGGACCCCCGTGAACACACAAGAATTTACCGGTTGTAAATTGGTTGATGTTTTTAACATAAACATCAATTGTATAGGTTTGGCTTATAGTAAATCCACCTGAAGGAGCATAGCTGAAATTAAGCTTATTATTCCTATACGTTCCTATACGATTATAATCACCTGGACCGGCAGATTTCGTGTTGTTGAGTATCATACTTTTTCCGACGAGATTATTGACACCTGCAGAGGCACTATCTACATAAAACGAAGTATACTTAACTGCGCTGTTTGAGGCGCAAATGACGTCTGAAAGATTTAAATCGAGACTCACGCTTGCTGTACCATAGGCAACCGTAATTGAGCTTGATTGTGGAACTCCTGCTTCAGAAATCCATCGAGCAAATCCAGGAGATCTTAACGGGATCTTGTTTGGACAATCTTCTAACCAATCTCTGTGTACAACTGGAATCGCACTAGGTCCTGGGTCTGGATTCAGCGTTAATTTTGCTGCGTGTGCATGACCATTATTAAGTAATAATAGACAACATAATGTTGTTATTTGAATAGAAAAGAAGTAAATAATTCCAATACTCCTGTTGCTAATTCTAGGCAATTTAACTGTGCTCATTTTTTAACCTCTACATCATATTTTGCAGCTTCTATTAATTCTGCTTTTTGCTTTTGTAGTGATTCTACATAATTTCTTAACAACTCAGGCTTATCGGCTTTCGGACCAAATTTATCTGAATATGGTGCGTAGATAGTTGTTAGCTTATATATTTTGGTCAATTTATTAAAGTAATCTACTGAATTATCAGCGTCACCCGTAGCAAGATAGTATTTTATAAGAGGATATAGGCAATTCTGATCATATTCGTATCCATTTATTTTCTTGATTTCTTCAACTACCGATTTCTGGCTCTTAAGATCTTTGACCTCAATTGATTTAGCAGATCTTATAAGTAGTTCCTCATTAGTTTTTGTAGAGCACACATTTGACGCTTTTAGTGTGGCATTTATTTTTTTTTGAGTTCTAATTATAATAACCGCGCCAATACATAATGCCACTAATAGCACTAGAAACGTTAACTCAAGATGTTTCTTTACGAATTTACCCAGCCTCATATCTTATCCCATTGTACTTATGTTTTTAGTAAATAGCAATCACGTATGTACGAGAACTGGTGTGCCGATTGGTGCCCAGTTGTAAATCCATTCAGCGTCACTGTTGAGGATGCCAACACAACCATGCGAAGCGTTCACGGCGCCGAAATAACTTACCGGTCGCCAGTAGTTACCGTGTATTGCATAATCGCGGTAGAAATAATTAACGTATTCAACATTTGGCGTGAAATACGTTGAGCCATCAGCATTAAAGCCTTTCATATCTTGGATGCGTACTTTTGAATAAATAGCATACTGCCCTGTTACCGTCGGTGTTGCCGGTGCACCTGCCGAAATCAGGAATGTTCGAAGCAAGACACTATTCTCGTATACGTCCATCCTTTTAGTTGTCAGGTTTACTTCTATAAATTTTGGTCCTGATGTTGCCTCAACCGTCTTGAAGGATGCAAAAGTAAAATCTAGAGTAAGTGCGATAGCTCCTGTTTTTTTGAGTTCTTTGTTTAATGCATCAGAAATTGCTGTCTTGTTTGATACATCACGCCCGTTAATCCCCTGCACCAGCACAGATTTAGTTCCATCGGGGCTGGTTACAACCACCTGATCGCGCGGTCGTCGCGTGGTTGATGCTGCAATTTTATCGACATAGTCCGAAACTTTTGTTTGATCTACCGATATATCATAGGTCTTTTTAGTTAAATTTGGTGCAATGGTGAGCCACGAGGCAATATCGTTCCTACTGGCTGATATGGTTTGATCTTCAGCTTTAAACGATATAGTACGAGACAGAATTTCTTCAAGCGATGTTTTCGTTTTAGCAACAATTTTATCGGTAATAACCGGCAAGATTGTTCGCTGGACGAGAGTGATGGTAATCGGCTCGAGGTTGGTTGCCTGGGATTTTATTGTCTCATCAGTACTGCTAGAAGATCGCTCTAGCCCTGGTTGGGAGTTGGTTGTAGTGATAGTGCCATCAGATTGAACTGAGAGAGACGCATTGACCAATGGCTTCACCACGATATGAGCGTGTGATTGTAAAAATTCTTGGTATTTTTGTTCTTGAATGACTGCTGCGAGACTTGGCTTGCCTGTTTTCCACCAAAGTAGTCGTCGACTGAATGAATCATTATATGAGATAACCGATTGTGCACTTTTCTGTACGTCTAGACTAATTCCAGCTTCGCTAAGCGTAAATTGTCGTGCTTTTTGATCGCCGTCAGAAATAGAAATGGAATAATTTTTTACCTGACGTGCAATTACTTGCTCAATAGATGTTCTTGAAGT
>CAZBRN010000062.1:0-5957 GCA_964494545.1 uncultured Candidatus Saccharibacteria bacterium
GTCATATTGTATTTCATCCGTATATCGATGAGCACATTGCTGGTAGTAGTGTTGATGTGACATGGGGCAATTGGTACTACCGCACTGAACGGCCGAGCGAAGGTGGTTTCTATAATCCTTTCGAAGAAAAAGCTGTAGCTCAGTACTTTGGGGAAGTTCAAAAAGCTGAAATCCACGAACAGTGGGCCAAGAAACACGGCCGGCTATTGTTTGTGAATGTACCTGCCAAGCAACCTATAATTGTTCTTCGCCCTGGTGAAAGAATCCTGGCTCATACCCATGAATTTATTGGCATCAAAGCTCCCGGCACCAGCACTATGCAAGCCCGAAGTACATGGGGTCGAAACGGTGTAGCCGTTTGTTTAGACGCTGGCTGGGGCGACCCAGGTTATATCAACCGTTGGACCATGGAAATCTACAATATGAACCAGCACGAAAGTGTCGTATTGCCCGTAGGCGAACGCATCGCGCAGGTTGTTTTTTATGAGACCGGCCCCGTAGATAGTGAATATAAGAAACTCAGTGGCAAATATCAATCAGCCAAGAGCGACAAACTCGAGGATATCATCAAAGACTGGAAGCCTGAGCAGATGTTACCACGAGCCCACAAAGATTCTCGGCGGATACCAATTAAAATCAAGGGACTGAGGAGCGACTAAAACGCGGCGACCTAAACTGTGGTGGGGGAAGGACGGATTATGCAAAGCACAGAAGGTTTATTTATCGTCATCGAAGGGACAGATGGCTCGGGCAAGGGGACTCAGTTCAAACTGCTTGCCGACAGGCTCCGAAATAACGGCTACGATGTAGCAACATTTGATTTTCCCCAATATTCTAAGCCATCAAGCTTTTTTGTAACCGAATATTTAAATGGTAAGTACGGTTCAGCAGAAGATGTTGGTCCATACACCGGCTCACTGTTTTATGCCCTAGATCGATACGAAGCAGCGATCGAAATCCGCCAAGCATTGAGCGAAGGTAAGGTGGTCCTGGCTAATCGTTTTACCGGATCCAATATGGCCCACCAGGGTACAAAATTCCGGAACGAAGAAGAACGTCGTGGCTATTTCATCTGGCTCGATAACCTCGAATTTGTAATGCTCAAGATCCCACGCCCTCATAAAAGCTTCGTGCTCCGTGTGCCGGCAGAAACCGCTCAACAATTAGTTGATCAAAAAGAGACCCGCGAGTACACCGATCGTAAGCGAGATATCCATGAGGCTGATCTTGCGCACCTCCAAAAATCCGTAGAAGTCTATGATGATCTGTGCCAACTATTCCCAAGAGATTTCCAGCGAATCGACTGCGTCCGTAGTGGACACTTGCTCGACATCGACACAATCAACAATTACCT
Source organism: uncultured Candidatus Saccharibacteria bacterium (assembly GCA_964494545.1). GTDB lineage: Bacteria > Patescibacteriota > Saccharimonadia > Saccharimonadales > AWTP1-31 > JAPLYT01. The sequence continues at coordinate 1,355 of CAZBRN010000062.1, forward strand.
ATGGGAGACTATCCAACCAATGCTACCTGCAAAATCATCCAAGCCGGCTCTTCAGAAAGTGGCTCCTGAAGAATCCACAGTCAGTAAAGATAAATTCGTCATAAAAAGTGAGGATGGTAAATATACAGTCACGCCTCAGGGAGATGAATTCCTAGGAGATGCAGTCACCGATGCGAACGGTGATGTTTATGCATTTACCGAGCACCTGAGCCCAACGATGATAGCCGCTGCCATGGCTCGACTAAGTCGTCGGAGCGATGATATGCGAATCACTATTTTGGATGAATTCGCAGGAGCCGCCGGCAAAGACCAAAAACTGCTTCAGCGCGTTATCACAGCGTACGGCGATGACTCTGTCCAGCAACTGGTTGGCCTTCACTTTGTTTTCGAAAACGCCAGCAACCTACTTACCAAAAAGCTTGAATGGGGAAGGCTTGCCGCCTATCTCGAGCAATCAACGCGCTATATTTATTTCGATCAGAAAGATACCGAAGGTAACTACCGATATTACACGCCTACGCATTTCGACGATGCCACAAAGGCATCTTACATCCATGCTATGGATCGCATCTTCGACAAATATTCAGAGATGGTACACAAACTCACAAGCTATGTTCAAGAACAATCTTCTACGCCAGTGGAAGAGCGAGACGTTGCCTGGAAAGGTGCGGTACGTGCGCAAGCCTGTGATGCTATTCGGGCAGTTTTGCCGGTAGCTACTAAATCTACGGTTGGCGTCTATGCATCAGGTCAAGCTCTCGAAAGTCTGATCATGCATCTGCTCAGCGATCCACTTCCAGAAGCAGTAATAGCCGGTAACGCACTTCTGAAAGAAGCTCGAAAAGTACTACCGACCTTCCTTGAACGAGCAGATAAGCCAGATCGAGGTGGAGCACTTATTGCTTATCGGGCAAATACAGCCAAAGCAGTAGCCGATATTGCCCATGAACTTCTCCCTGCAAACTATGGCCAGCATGAGCAACCTGTTCGCTTGACTGACGTCTGGCCTCGAAATGAATTCGAACTAGTGCCTGATATGCTCTACGACCAAAGTCATTTATCGCTTGATGAGATCAAGCAGCAAGTAGCTGATTGGTCTTACGCCCAAAAATCATCAGTCATCACAGCCTATGTTGGCGAACGGTTAAACCGACGTCATAAACCTGGCCGAGCCCTCGAAAAAGCCCATTATAGTTGGGACCTCGTGTGTGATTATGGAATATTCAGAGATCTCCAGCGGCATCGCATGGTAGATGACCTAGAGTGGCAACAACTTACTCCCCGATACGGATATGAAATACCTAAACTTGTTGAAGACGCCGACCTCGTAGACCTTTTCGAAGAATGTTTTGATATCAGCCTTGGGCTCTACAGTTTACTGCAAGATAAAGGCTATGCACTGGAAGCTCAATACGCAACGCTTCTTGGTCACCGCATGCGCTGGAAGATGACTTACAATGCCCGCGAAGCATTCCATTTCCATGAGCTCCGTACCAGCCCGCAAGGTCACCCAGGCTACCGCAAACTCGTCCAGCAAATGCACGAAAAAGTCGCCGAAGTTCACCCGATGCTGGCAGAAGCCATGAAATTCGTCAATCAAGGTGAAGATGAAGAACTCACACGCTTAGCCGCTGAACGCTATACCCAGTTCAAGCTAAACCAAATGTCTTAGAAGCGTACGCTTGATCTATCGATAACTAATTGGTATAACTAGTGTCAATGAATCGTCGTGTGCAAAAAACCACATCACAAATTATTCTCAGCCTTAGACTTACAGGGCTGTGCTTCAACATGACTGAAGCCTGAGCGGTACCACCGCCTAGCACAGCTCACGATCAGGCTTCACCGCCTGATTATTTTATTTCTAAGGAGAATTATGTTTATTGAACAAGAAACAGGGGAGATCCCCCGCAAAGTAAGGCCCTACTCACCGGAAGAGAAGGCCGTATTAGATCAAGACCCACGGACTAAAGAGGAAGAGCTATCTCGTATACTCGCACGCTTTTCCTTCGATAATGGTAGATATCTATCAGCAGCAACGGAACATGCCGACATGGCTCCCCATTTTGAACGTCTTATTCGAGCAAACACTGTTGCAGCAGGCGAGTGGGCGAAACATTATCATGAAGAGTATGGTGTGCCAATTCAAAGTATCCCTGTGCCGTATTCAGGCACAGAAGGAGCGCTCGATATGCCGGTATTGGTAATCATACCTCAGGGTACTGATCGGGCCGATCTGCCAGCGTAATAATTTGAAACAGGGATGAGAGGATGTACCATAATACGATGAACGAAGTAGTCAACCAAACAAAACAGGCAAATGTATATGATGTCGCCATTAAGACGCCGCTTGAAAAAGCAACGATATTGAGTAGTGATCTTGGTGCCCAGGTGTATCTCAAGCGTGAGGATTTGCAACCAGTACACTCCTTCAAGATTCGGGGCGCCTATAACAAGATCGCACACCTGTCGCGCGTTGAAAAAGACCGTGGCGTTATCTGTGCAAGTGCTGGTAATCATGCACAAGGCGTCGCACTGAGTGCCCAAAAATTGGGCATCTCGGCGGTCATCGTCATGCCTCGGACTACTCCCGCTATTAAGGTTGACGCAGTAAAAGGCTATGGGGCCGAAGTAGTATTGTCAGGTGATAGCTATTCTGAAGCATTCGAATATTCTCAAACGCTGATGGCAACATCGGGCCGAACGTTTATTCATCCGTTTGACGACTCGCTTGTAATCGCCGGGCAGGGCACCATCGGACTCGAGATCCTCGACCAACTTCCAGAAGTTACCCATATATTTATATGTGTAGGTGGGGGTGGTATGCTCGCTGGTATCGCCCAGTATGTTAAAGCTCTTCGACCAGATGTAAAGATCATTGGAGTTGAGCCTGATGATAGTAATGCCATGCAGGCATCTCTTGCCGCCGACAAACGAGTGGTGCTTGATCATGTAGGGATTTTTGCCGATGGTGTGGCCGTAAAACAAGTCGGCGAACGTACATTCGACATAGCTAAAAAGCATGTTGACGAGATGATAACCGTAACAAATGATCAAATTTGTGCGGCAATAAAGTCGATCTATCTGGAATCTCGAGCAATTGTCGAGCCTGCAGGAGCGCTTGGAGTAGCCGGACTTCAAAAATATGCTCTCGAAAATAACCTATCCGAATCTACATGCGTAGCAATTTGTTCGGGCGCCAACATGACGTTCGAGCGACTGCAATTCGTCGCCGAACGAACGCTTTTGGGAAGCGGCAAAGAAGCACTTTTCGCTGTTACACTCCCTGAAAAACCTGGGGCGCTCCGTGCGTTTTGCTCAGAAGTTATCGGCGATCACAGTATCAGTGAATTTAGTTATCGGCTCAATCACCGCTCTGACGCCACGATATTTATTGGCATAAATATGAGGGACATGAAAGATAAGGCAATGCTCAACGACAGTCTTGCAAACCATGGGTATGAATTTAAAGATTTGTCAGTGGATGATCTGGCAAAGGAGCATATTCGTCACATGATTGGTGGCAAGAGCAGTGACGCAGTCAACGAACATATTTATGAAATCATATTCCCTGAACGACCAAAAGCACTGCAGGATTTCTTAGTTACCATAGGGGACACCTGGAATATTAGCTTGTTTCACTACCGTGGACAGGGTCTTGATACAGGTAGTGTAGTAGTCGGGTTCGAAGCTGAATCACCAGAATTACTCACAGCACAACTGAAAAAAACAGGGTACTCATACGCGGAGATAACGTCCGTTTCAGCCAGTCTATTCTTATAAATAGGGTGCGGTATATTTGAAATATTTTATGATTATGGTATTATATTTTGATGACTGAAAGATTACCGCAAGGCGAAAACCCATCGCCCGCTGACTTTAGATTTTGGTATTCCGACTTAGATATTTTATATCTAGGATTTGGAAACCCAGATGAAGACCCAGATACAAGCCAGCCCGGAGCATTACCGTTCGATGCAACAGCCCTTGAAGCAGGTGAGCGAAGAGCGCAGCAAATGCGCGACGGCGAATGGCACAGTCTGTAACAACCACTATGGCAGCAGAACATCAACCATTTACCGGTTATACTTCTCGTGAAGCACAGCGACTCAGCCAAGATTGGCCGTCGGTTAGTTTTCGAATTGGGCGCGCTTGTCTGGGTGGAGGTCAGGCTCACGATGTACCCGGAGGGCCGTGGACCCGTGTAAGCCAATTTACAAACAATACCCAAGTTACTCGAGATGTTCGACCGATTCAACCGCCCGAATTTCTAGAGGATGGAAGAATGTATGTGGAAATTTTCAATGGAATGCGCGGCGAAGTTAGTTCGTCGTTTGGGGCTATTGAAGTAGACGACCGTAATCTAGCGACCCTACACGTTTTTACGCCACCAACTTCTGTTTGACATAATTGATCAACAGGGGTAGAATAGAGCTATCGTTACCAAAGACAGTAGCTGCTAGTAATAGCTTAATCCGCTACCGAGGTAGAAATGAATTACATTCGTAATTTGTTTCAGCTTTGAACATATGTCCCCGGTTTCACCGAGGACATTTTTGTTTAAGGCGGTAACGTGTCAGGATGGTCGATCTGACTACAATAA